>CAKTGD010000193.1 GCA_934561335.1 uncultured Oscillospiraceae bacterium | reverse complement strand
CTGGCCGAAGGTCAGGAGCTGCCCGCAGGCATGACCGCCAGCGGCTTCGTGGTCAGCTATGACCGTCCCATCCTGGGTCAGTATCAGCCCGGCGATGCCGAGTACAAGACCGGCTGGACTGCCGATAACAACATCTACGGCGAGTACCCCGCCCAGGGCACTTATGAAGTGCTGGTTGACATCGAGTGCGACGGCTACATCTCCGCTCAGAATGTCAAGCTGACCATCAATGTCGTCAGCCCCTACACCGTCAACGGTGAGGTTCTGGCAGCTGCCAACGGCGAAAATCCCGTGGTCACCGTCAAGAGCGGTGAGCAGACCGAGCTGGTCATCACCTCTGAGACTCTGGCTTACCAGGCATTCCTGACCACCGGCGGCTTCATGCCCAAGGAAATCACCAACTGGTACGTCATGAACGGTTCCCGCTACCTGCGCAACGAGGAAAAGACCCACGCTGACGGCGTGACCATCGCCATCGAGGATGCAGAGGAGAAGCACGAGATGTCCTATGACATCGAGGGCTCCGTTCCCGGCATGGAAGCTGAGAAGATTCTCAGCACTGCCTACGGCCTGCGCACCAAGAAGGCCATCACCGTCAACGATGGCATCAAGCTGACCGGTATTCCCACCACGCCCGGCACCTATACCGTTACCGTGACGCAGAATGTCCCCTGGGCACCTGCCATGACCGGTATTTGGCTGATGCCCGCCATGGGCGGCGAGCTGACCTTCACTCAGGCCATCAACATCGTTGTTGAATAAATCTGAGCGCATGGCAGTTTAAGCCGGAATAATCCCAGCGTCAAGAGGCTCCGGCTGCAAACAATGTGGCCGGAGCCTTGTTTCAAAGTCGATTGCGCGGGCTGGCTGAGGGGTGTCGTACCGGTCGTGGTGAAGATTCCAAATGATGGTTTCTTTCGTCAAGGATTGGCGTTGAACGCTGAAAGCAGTCCCGTAACAAAATTATACCAATAGGAGAAATAGCTATGAAAAAAGTAGTAATATCAACTGTTGCAACTTTGTTGGTGCTTTTTATGTTTGCACAATTAGGCTGGCTTCAGATTTTCGGAATAAACCGAGTTTCTTTTCCTTGGGACGAAAAAAAGCAGGAAAGCAAACCTAAAACCACTTTAAGCTCTTATAAAGATGAAGATGGCGTTTCTTATCGTGTTAAAGCTGAAGGCGATTATTTTTATGTTTATACCGATGGCGAATGGAAACAAACTTTTTGGAAGGGTGTAAATATAGGTTCGGGTGCGCCTGGCTTATTTCCGGGCGAGCTTTCTATTGATTATGAAACTTATATGCGTTGGTTTAAATACATCAGCGAAATGAATTGTAATTGTATTCGTGTTTATACTGCAATGATGCCTGAATTTTATAATGCACTTTATGATTTTAATGTTAAAAGCAAAAATCCATTGTATCTTTTTCATGGCGTTTGGATGGATGAAGATGATATTGCAGTTTTGGCTGATGTTTATGCCGATAACGAAAAAATTCTTACCGAATTTAAAAAAGATGCACTTGATATGGTTTCGATTATTCATGGCGATGCGGTTTTAAATAAGCGTGCCGGATATGCAAGCGGTACTTATACAAGCGATGTTTCGCCTTGGTTTGCAGGTTGGATTTTGGGAATGGAAAACGATCCTAAATTCATTCTTAATACCAATGAAAACAATGGCGAGAGAGATTCTTATGACGGAAGCTACCTTTATACTCAAGGCTCAACTCCTTTTGAAGCATTTTTAGCAACAGTAGGCGATGCGGTAATAGAAAAAGAAACTAAAAAATATAAGTTTCAAAGTCCGCTTGCTTTTGCAAACTGGGTTACAACTGACCCGCTTACTCATGATGCAGAGCCTTATGAAGATGAAGATTTATTAACTTTAAATACAGAAAGTATAAAACACCGCTCGGCTTTTCATTCAGGGCAGTTTGCTTCTTACCATGTTTATCCTTACTATCCCGATTCAATGAATTATCAGTCTGATTATACAAACTATATTGATGAAAATGGCAAAGTTAATACATACGAAGCCTATTTAAAGGACTTAAAGTTAGCTCATACTGTGCCTATTGTAATTGCCGAATTCGGTGTTTCTACCTCTCGTGGTTATGCTCATGAAAGTTTAATGGGTTATAATCAGGGTGGAATGGAAGAAACCGCAGCCGGCAACGCAATTGTTGATATGTTTGATTCTATTTATAAGCAAAAATATGCGGGCGGTATTGTTTTTGCTTGGCAAGATGAGTGGTTTAAAAGAACTTGGAATAATGTAAATTTTGATGTTGCCGATAGAAGACCGTTTTGGTCAAATGTTCAAACCTGTGAGCAAATGTTCGGTATTATGGCATTTGAGCCGGGTGAAAAACAAAATGCTTGCTATGTTGACGGCGACTCTTCCGAGTGGAGTAAAAGTGATGTTATAGCAACCACAAATCAAGGAACTTTGTCGGCAAAAGTTGATGAAGCATATGTTTACTTTATGCTAAAGACAAATAAAGATTTTGATTTTGATAACAATACTGTTTATATTCCTGTTGATACTATTGCAAAACAGGGTAATACAAAAATGAACGGTACTAAAGTAAGTTTTGATAACGCCGCTGATTTTGTTATTTCGGTACACGGAAAAGATAATACAAGAATTCTTTGTGATGCATATTATGATGTTTACTATTATCTT
>CAKTGD010000192.1 GCA_934561335.1 uncultured Oscillospiraceae bacterium | reverse complement strand
CCCGGTCCTGAAGTTAACGAGGTATGCTATCTGCACTTCCTGCGTCCCTTCTGGTACAAAGTAAACGAATAAGCTTTTCATAAAAAAGCCAGCATATCAATATGATATGCTGGTTTTTTATGTCTTATTTCACTCTTCTTAAAGCTTTACGTCCAGTGAAGCACTCACGCCAACGCCCTGCACACGGTTAACATTTTGATAGGACACGTTATCTACCGGAATCAGCACCTTGCAGCGTACGCCCAACAGCGTCTGCTCAATCATCAGCGCCGCCTTCACCTGGTCCACCTTAGACTGCGGGCCGGAAACCTGTGCCGCACCGGCACGGCTGCCGTCACCGACAGAAATAACAGGTACTACCTTCGTAGCATCCGTCGAGCTTACACCATACTTGGCCGTTACAGAGTTAATTGCATTATTCAACGCCGGAGCGGTAGCATCTACAGCATAACCGATAACGCCGCCCTTGAGGACCTTATCCAAAATACCGGCCTGCGCCGCAGGCATACTGTTACCTAAAACAAAACCGCACACAAGTGCTGCCGCAATCCATTTCTTATTTCTCATAACGCATACCTCCTCGAATACTTATTATATTCGACAAACAGCGTCAAAAGCCTTGCAAGCATTCTGTGAAATTAAAGTAACGAGATTGTTACTGCCCAAGCCTTGCATTACCCTATAATCTGACTGCAGGTACAACAGCCTCTATTATTTCTAACTTTTATTTCTATCTATTATTATATTCTCATCTATCTTTCCGCTACCATCAGCCCGTTATCATGTACGCGCAGAGGCACCCTTAAAACCTGTCCGGGATAAATATGTTTGGAATTAAGCTTGTTCGCCTGTTCAATGCGGAAAATAACCTCACGCACATCCTCACGTGCTTCTGTATGACGACCGGCAATTTCCCACAGCGTTTCGCCCTCAGCGACAGTCACCATATATTCCTTATAAACAGGTTCATCAGCAAACACAGCACTATATCCGGCATAAAGAAAGCAAGCGCAGCAGATAATACTTAAAAGCTTTTTCATATCTATCACCACCTAATAAATCTCTGTTTGCTTATATTATAGTGTGTAGTGCAAACTTTGTCAACACTTTTATGAATTTTTGTTTGTTGTTTACCGATTCTTTGCGAACGTATTTCCAAGCATCAATATTGTTTATGCGTTATATATAAAAAATCAATGCAGCAAAAAAGGCATCACCTGTCGGCAATGCCTTTTGCTTAATATATGCTACTCTATATCGAAAATTTTGCCCGGATTCAGGATATTATTAGGATCCAGGGCTTTTTTAATCGCACGCATCATTTCCAGCTCATCAGGATTAGTGAATTCTTCCATCAGCTGTTTGCGTTTATAGCCAATGCCATGCTCACCGCTCAAGCGACCGCCGTGCGCATAAATAAAACGATACAGCTCCTGCTGGTTGGCTTTGACTCTGGCATCCCAATCCGCATAATCCTCCTGCTCCTGCTTCAGGATATTCAGATGGATATTGCCGTCACCGGCGTGGCTGGCAATGCGTGTTACCAGCTGATATTTTTCCGCCAGGCGCAAAATTTCTGCCAACAGCGCAGGCTCATGGTCTACCGGACAGACAACGTCCTCCTTGCAGACAATCAGGCTTTCCGCACGCACTGCTTCGGCGAAGGCCTTGCGTGCCTGCCAGATTTTATCGTGCTCCGCTACCAGCACATCGCCGGCACCGTTTTCCGAGCAGATTTCATCCATCGTACAAGCCTTTTCATCCAAGTCATCCTCGCTGGTGCCTTCCACCTCCACGATAAGATAATTGCCCTTGTCGCTGCCCTGCAGCGATGTACCCAGATAACGCTCTACGGATTTGATAGTAATATTATCCATGTATTCTACGCAGGTAGGCATAATACCGGCCATAATCAGCTTGTTTACCGTTCCGATAGCATCCTCAGGCGATTCAAAAACCGCCAGCAAATCCATGCTGTACTTGGGCAGCGGCAACAGCTTCACGGTAATCTGCGTGATGATACCAAGAGTACCCTCACTGCCGATTATCAGCTGCTCCAGGCAATAGCCTGTAGTCTGCTTTTGCAGGCGTGCTCCCAGCTGCACAATTTTGCCGGTAGGATTTACCACCTCAACGGCATATACCTGATGACGCGTAGTACCGTATTTAACCGCACGGTTACCGCCGGCATTGGTTGCCACATTGCCGCCGATAAAGCAGGAATCACCGCTGCAGGGGTCGCCAGCATAAAAGGCACCCTTGGCCGCAGCAGCAGCCTGCAGGTCAGAGGTGCGCACACCCGGCTCTACAACTGCGTACATAGCATCGGCATTAACCTCGATAATTTTATTCATCTTTTCGAGCGAAAGCACTACACCGCCGTAAATGGGTACTGCACCGCAGGCAAGACCTGTGCCTGCGCCACGGGGCACAACCGGAAAGTGATATTCATTCGCCAGCTTGACCACGGCTGCCACCTGCTGTGTATTTTCCGCAAAAACAACAGCCTCCGGCATATGATGATAGGCCGGGTCAGTTACTTCATCATGGGCATATATTTCCATATGCCCTGCATCAGTCACTACATTCTGCACGCCAACCAAGGCCTGCAGCTTGGCAATAATTTCATTAGACAGCTTGTTATACTCCATAATTCAGTCCTCCTCATTTGCAACATTTATATTTTAAACCACTCTATGCTTATT
>CAKTGD010000191.1 GCA_934561335.1 uncultured Oscillospiraceae bacterium | reverse complement strand
GTCCCACAATTTCTCAAATATGGTCACAATAATTACTTTTCTTTACTTGATTACCTGTTGTGCCTGTGTTAACAGCTCTTTTGCTTCAAAAAGCATAGCATTGTATCTAGCTTCAAGACTTCTAATTTGGGTGGAAATGCTTTTTTGGTCATCAACAGAAACCGGCAATTCAATTACGATGCTGTCTACTTGTTCTGGAGTAAGTTCAATCAAACCTGTTGAGCCAGTAAATAAGCGATTGACCTGAAGCGAACCAAAGCTGTAGCGCAGATAATCCGCCAAATAGTATGGATCAATCTTTTGTGTATCAACTCTAATTATTGTTACGTGACCATCGGCAATGGCAGGATGTGCAGCATCATAGACACATGCTTTACCAAGAGTACCATCACCAGTTGAAGCAAGCAAAACATCTCCCTGCTGGACTAAATTCAGGTTGTATCCTTCATTGTTAGCCTTTTCTACATACTCGTCATATACGGACTTTTCAATCCAGTCTGCACCTGCAAGTGTTAAAGTGCCAAAACGGCTAATATTACTACCAGCCTTGATAACGACCGCAAACCCTTCGTCCTCATCGACGTAACTATCAGAATTAGGGCTTCTTCCCCGAGATGTTTCAATTTGGTTGATGTCTTTTATTGTGGGATGACCTTCTGTCAATAGTTCCTCGATTTTATTGCGAATCCCAACATCCCAATATTTATAGTCTAACCGGACTGTGACACTATTTCCAATGAGGGGAGCATCTACATCATAAGCAATCCAATGATAACCGCTACGAGGTGAACCTATAGATGTATCCAGCACTTTGGATGCGATCTCAGAATAGAGCTGTTCATTTGCAAATCCGCGGATTTTATCGCCAGAACCAACATAACCCAAGGAGTCCAGTTTGCAGAACGTGATTGGATAGTGGTCATCAAAATCAATGTCTGGGACAGTGCGCTTTTCCATATACAGTACACTTGAACGCACATTGATTTTGTTTGGTTTAAATGTATCACTGGGTAGATTAAGGACTGCTTTTACGCGGCAGTTTTGCAAAATAAATTTTCTGAGGTCGGCACCAGTTTCAGTATTCAGCAAACCCTCATCAATAACTGTGCAAATTTCACCACCAGGAACTGTAGAGGCGATCATCTTCTGGAGGAAAAGGTACTGACCTTTTGTAGTTGATACGCTATACTGCATCATATCGTCTTTTGATAGAGAATCGCCTTCTGCCGTACCGAACGGAGGATTTGTAATAATTAGATCGCAATTTGGATTGCTTATGCTCCAATTTTTTGCTTCAACTGAAAGGCTGTCTTCGCACCGTATATTTGTATGACCATCACCAGCAATAATCATATTCATTTTAGCTGAGGCGGCAACACCCTCGTTGGCATCCGATCCAAAAAATACCTGTTCCTTGATTTGCTTCGCCAGTTTATCGTATGTTGCTTGCGTAATTTCTCGATTTTGTAATTTCTTTTGTAGTTTTGCCAGAGAGTCTTGTAGGAGATATACCAAAAATCCGCCGGTACCACATGCAGGATCCAACACTTTAATTTTGGTGCTTGACATGACCGCGTTAACAATCTTGTTTTCACCGATCAATGCGTTCATTACTTGAACGAGTTCTCTAGGCGTAAAGTACTGGCCTAGTTTTTTCCCTTTCAAGGTTGCGCGAACATAATATTCAAATGCTGCCCCCTTCGAATCAACACTGCAATCGCAGAAAGAAACGGAAGATAAGTCTTTTATAAGACTCAGAAATGTTCTGGGATTCTTCAAGTGAATTGCATCTTCCAAAACTTCACCATAAGGTGTTTGATTGACAATGCCTTTTATCATCGCCTCGACAGCAACTTTTACCTGATCTGCATTTTTAACAGGGGTCTCAGCCAGTTCAAAAAAACGATAGGAGTACGGTAATTCAAAATGTTCATCTAAATCCGCTTTTTCCTCTAAGAGGCGTAGGAAAAGAAGCTTTGAAAAATCAGCAAAAGCAAACTCTTCATTTTTCTAAATTTTTCTAATGGTACTGTGACCTTTATAAAATAGTGCATTTAATTGTCTCAAAGGAAGCCCTGGACGATAAGGCAAACTGGTGTCATTGGAGATATGGATATAAGTGGCGTTCGGATCTTTTTTCAGTTCTTTTAACACCTTGGAAATTTGATCCCTGCTCGGAATCTTATCTATTGCTTTTCCGTCCCACAGGATGCGCTTCTTGTTCTTGGTATTAAAGCAATGGATGTCAATACCATTTGTTACAACAACAAAGGGAACTCTGATTTCTTTCGCACGCGCATAAGAAATAGCTTGATCTCTATCTTTGTTAGTCAGCTTTTTGGAAATACGTTTTGCTTCAATGAGAAATGCAGCATTTTTCTTTCCTAAAGTAACAAGAATATCTACAAAACCTTTTGAGTAACTATCTGTAAGAGTAGACATGGTTTCAAAATCAAAATCTTTAACGGTATCATAGCCGCGTCTATTCAGATATGGCAAAACCTTTTTAATAACAGTTTCGGTTTCGCTTTTTATATGTACCATTGGTCTTCCTCCTAAAAAGATGCATACATCTGATCAAAATTCAAAAGCTCTATTTGAACGAATTATCGTTTGTCAAATCGACGATTTGGGTAGAGTCGTAACCAAGGGGTCAGTGCGCCCATTCGCACCCGCGAGGTGGAATAGACCCCATTATTTCGAGTTAGAGTCGCTGATATAATCTGCGGCTCATTTTTCATTTTCGGCGGGCTTCTT
>CAKTGD010000190.1 GCA_934561335.1 uncultured Oscillospiraceae bacterium | reverse complement strand
AAATAAGTCAACAAAACAATGGCAACCAGCACGATCACGTTATAGGGGTTGGTTACGACTGCCTTGACCTGATTCTTCAGGCGTTTGAATTTTATCTGTCGACTGTTTTTTTGTTCCATAGACACAGTTCCTCCTTTATGGTTACTTTTTCTATATGCGAAGGCACTCAATAACTTTTCGATTCTCATCCCATATCTTTTCAATCTCGTCTTGTCGCTGAATGGTTGCGTTGATGCAGATGCAGTCGATGATGGTGTTTTGAACAATGCGGGCGGACATCAATATTGTTGTAGGACAGTAATGAACAATCTGTACATCGCAGTATTTCTTGATAGGTGTATATTCAAAACCCGTCATACAGGCAGTCATAGCTCCGTGGGACTTAGCAATTTCAAACGCATGGACCAGCGGAATGTTTCGCCCGCTTTTTGTAATAGCGATAAATAGCGTGCGTTCATTTGCGGCCCGAGCAATCAGCTGCATCAACTCACTGTCTGTTGCAGCCTCCGCTGTAATACCAATCCGTAGAAGATGCGCGGCAAAACTTTCCGCCACACTTGCAGAAGCACCAACGCCACAGATTACGACGCGTTCCGCCTTGCTCAATAGATCCGCGGTTTCTTTAATAGTACTAAAATCAAGTTGTTCTGCTGCAATTTGAAGGGTTTCAATGCTAAGCGAAAAAACATCTCGAGAAGTCGCCTCCGGAGAGCCGTCCTTCAAATTCTCAAAAATAATTTTAGAACTTTGACGGCCATATTTTGCCAACATGATTTTTAACTCGCTGAAGCCTGAATATCCAAGAGCCTTACAGAACCGAACGATACTGGATTCCGCAATATCGAGATCTCGGCCCAGTTTATGGATATTCGTTTTCAGCACTTCGTCCGAATGATTCAGAATATAGTCTGCAATCACACGAAAGACTTTGGAATAACTAGGATAATTAGTGCGAATGATTTCATACGGATTTTTTTCCATGGATGTGCCCCCATTCTTCTGCTTCTGGTATAGTTGTACATTGTGACGGAACAAAAATCAACTATCAACTTCAATTTCGGAATAATGTGCAAAATGAAACTTAATTCTTTGTTCTGTTTATCAATAGAATTTAGTTCCTATATGCGTTATAAATAATGCATAGGGTGTGCCACCCAGCCAGATGCATTAATATTAAAAGGAGGGTCTCTTGCATGACGACAATGAAAAAACGTTCAATTTGCGGCTTGATGGCAGCAATGCTTCTGCTGACGACCGCATGCGGTGGCTCAAAAGAATCTTCCACCGAGCAGAAAGATGCACCCCAGACGGAAGGCGCTGAGACGGAGCTGACGGAGTGGGAAAAGTCCTCTGGTATCTTTAATACCGATGAAACAGAAGAGGAACTGTATGAGTTGGCCAAGCAGGAAGGCAGTGTTACACTGTATTCTATTTCTTCTCGCTGCGGCAAGGTGGCTAACGCCTTTAACGCTAAGTATCCCGGTGTTGTCTGCACCGCTTTCGATATCAGCGGTAGCGAACTTCTGGAAAAGGTAACTCGCGAGTATGAGGCCGGTCGGTATGTGGCGGATGTGGTTCACTATAAAGATCAAGACGGATCTATCTACGCTGAATACGTAGAGTCGAACATTTTCTATAACTATCGGCCGGAAGATATTCTGTCCCATGTAGACGATATTTACAAGCAGACCAGCACGCCTCTCTATATTGAGATGACACAGTTGTTTTACAATGGCGATGCATATCCTGATAAGCCCCCTGTCACCAACATCTGGGAAGTCACACAGCCCGAGTGGAAAGGCCGCGTAATGATGCAAAACATTTTGAATGACCTAGCCTGGGCATCTTGGGCAACAGGTTTCTGTGTGGGGGATACTCCTGCCATGCTGGAGGATGCATATAAGGATTTAACTGGCGAGGACCTAGTCCTTTCTGAGGGCTGTGAGAATGCCGGTTATGAATTTTTGAAGCGTCTGTACGAGAACGAGCCGATTTTTACGTCTTCTTCCGATGATGTTGCCGAAGGCGTTGGTACTCGTGGACAGTCCACTCCGCCCATTGGCTTTGCTTCTTCCACAAAACTCCGCAAAAATAAAGATAATAATTGGTGCTTGGTTCCTATCAATCTGGAACCTACTGTTGGTATTCCGCAAATCAACAGCCTATATGTTGTCAACAACTGCCAGCATCCCAATGCAGCAAAGCTCCTAATCCGCTTTATGATGGGCGGTACAGATGGTGATACCAGCGGCAATGATCCATTCAACACCCTGGGCGGTTGGCCTGTCCGCGATGATATTGAACCGGCAGAGGGCTCAGTGCCTCTGGAGGACTGGAACCTGATCCATGTGAGCACTGAGGACATTTACTATAATATCAACAAAGTGCGCGATTTCTGGACAACGCTGGGATAAAGGATACCACACCCCGGATTGCAACTATGCAGATGTTGGATGTTGCTGAGCTATCTAGTATTTGTACTACCTGCCCTAAAAACGAACGGGGGTGTCATCGCAGCCATCGGCGAAGCGCTTGAGATTGCAAGAATTCTGTAATATTTTTGAAAGCCACATAACCAGGCGGAGCTAGGAAAAACCTGGCTCCGCTTTTCTTTTTATCGAGGTGCGTCAAGCTCTTTTATATTTTTCCGACGATTGTAGCATTTCATCCTAAAAAGCAAAAGGGGCACCCTTCTCAGGGTGTCCCTCTTCTGGTGGGTTAGGTTGGAATTGAACCAACGATGTTTCAGATGTCACGGTTTTACAGACCGCTGCGATCGCCAACTACGCGCACTGACCCATATGGCGGAGAGCGCAGAACTCGAATCTGA
>CAKTGD010000189.1 GCA_934561335.1 uncultured Oscillospiraceae bacterium | reverse complement strand
AAGAGCACTCTGGATCGAGCCGGGTGCATCGGAGGGAGGGAAAAATAGATGTCCGAAATTCATGTCAAGGAAGGCGAGTCTCTGGATAGCGCCCTGAAGCGTTTCAAGAGAAGCTGCGCTAAGGCCGGTATCGTTGCCGAGGTGCGTCGCAGAGAGTGCTATGAAAGCCCCAGCGTCAAGCGCCGCAAGAAGTCCGAGGCTGCCCGCAAGAACCGTAACAAGCGTTACTATTGATGAAAAGAATCACCACCCACTGGGGTGGTGATTTTTTTGCTTCATGCCTGCCCAAGCAGCTCCCCGGCAATGTCCGCCACCTCAGGCAGCATGAAAAAGCCTTCCCGGATGCCCTGCTTTTCCCCGGCCGCCGCCTTGGCGCGCAGCGTCTGCGCATCGTCAAACAGCACGTAGTGGTTTTCACTCCCGGAACGATAGGTGAAATAACGGCAGCACAGCTCCTGAGAAAAATACACCGTCTTGCCCTCCCGCAGCCGCCGCAGCTCTGCCGCCGTCAGCGCCCGGCGGATGTTGGCGGAGAGGGGCAGCGTAAAATCCAGCCGCATCCGCTCCAGATCCAGGGCGAGCCGCGCCGCGCCGTACCGCCGCACCGCCTCCTCCAGACAGGATCGCAGCGTCCCGCCGGATACCGCCGTGTTGATCAGGACCGTGGAGTGGGCCGCATAAGCGGCATATGCTTCCGGCACGAATAGCCGCCGCTGGTACTGATGGCAAAGCTGGCCGATCCGTGCGCTCAGTCCGCCGTGATCCGCGCCGTGCCGCCACCAGTCCAGTACGACGCCGTCATAGCTCCGCTTGAGACATTCCCGCAGAATGTCCTGCGCCAGTATTTCTTCGCCGCCGCATTCCCGGCTGTCGCCCACCAGCATCAGCCCGCCCTTCACCGGCGCGCCGCCGATGGCTGACAGCAGCCGCGGCCCCAGCCGATAGGCCGCCCGTACCGGGCGAAACCGGCCTCGGGGCAGCGTTTCGCCTGCACCTGCCGCCACATAGAACTGCATGACCCCTCCCCCTTGTATTTTCAGCCGCAAAATGGTATACTACACAAAGACTGTATGAAAGGGGGAGAGGGGATATGCGTGTTTCCCTGCGTCCGGATCGTCTGCTGCGCGATTACCGCGGCGTAACGCCGCAGCTGCTGCATGAAAGGGGTATCCGTCTGCTGCTGTGCGATCTGGACTATACGCTGGCGCCCAAATCCGTAAAAACGCCGCCTGACGGTGTCAAGCCGTGGATCGACGGGCTGAAAGCAGCGGGGATCACGGTGATGATCCTCTCCAACAACCGCAGCGGCAGGCGGGTGGATGATTTCTGCCGCGCACTGGAGATTGATTATGTGGGCCATGCGCAAAAGCCGCTGCCCCGCGGGCTGCGCCGCGCCATGGCCAAGGTAGGCGCCGCACCGGCGGAAACGGCCATGCTGGGCGACAAACTGCTGACGGATGTGCTGGCGGCCAATCTCGCCGGTGCCGCCGCGCTGATGGTAGAGCCGGCAGGCGGGGCCGTGACGCCGTGGCAGAAGGTGCTGCACGCGCTGCAAGCCCCCTTCAAGGCTATGGCCCGGGAAAAGGAGAAAGCTGTATGAATCATCTGGAACGGATCACCGCTCAGCTGGGTCAGCTGGACGCCGTGCTGCTGACCGGCGAATCCAACTGCTACTATGCCACCGGCTTTATGGGCGAGGGCGTGGCGCTGATTTCCCGCCGCGGCAGCGTTTATATAACCGACAGCCGGTATACCGAGGCGGCGGAAAAAGCCATCGGCGGCGCGGCCCCCGTGTGGGAGATCAGCCACGAAACGCCGTTTTCCGCCCTGATCAACCGGGCGTTGGCGGACTTCGGCGCGGAAAAGGTGGGCTTTGAGGATGCCGCCATGACCGTGGCGGAGCATACCGCATATAGCCAGAAGCTGCACTGCACGCTGCTACCTGCCTCTGCGCTGCTCTCGGAGCTGCGCGGCAGCAAGGACAGCGAGGAGCTGGCCAACATCGTTGCCGCCCAGCGCATTGCCGAGGGCGCGCTTGCGCAGCTCCTCACAGAGATCCGCCCCGGCATGACGGAAAAGGCCATCGCCGCCCGGCTGGACTATCTGATGGTCTCCTCCGGCGCGGAAAAGACCTCCTTTGATACCATCGTGGCCTCCGGACCCAACGGCTCCATGCCCCACGCCGTGCCCGGCATGCGTCAGGTGCAGCAGGGTGATTTCATCACCATGGACTTTGGCTGCGTGTACAATGGCTATTGCAGCGACATGACCCGTACCGTGGCCTTGGGTCAGCCCACCGAGGAGATGAAAAAGGTCTATCATACTGTGTTGGAGGCCCAGCTGGCGGGCATTGCCGCCGCCGGCGCAGGGGTCAGCGGCGCCGCCATCGACGGTGCGGCCCGCAAGGTGATTGAGGCGGCGGGCTACGGTGCGTATTTCGGCCACGGCTTCGGCCACAGTCTGGGCATCGACATTCACGAGCCGCCCAATGCCGCGCCCTCCAACCTCAACCCCATGCCGGAGGGGGCCGTGATCAGCGCGGAGCCGGGCATCTATCTTCCCGGCCGCTTCGGCGTCCGTATCGAGGATGTGCTGGCGCTGCGTTCCGGCGGCGCGGAGGTGATCACCCGTGCGCCGAAGGAACTGCTGGTGCTGTAAGGAAATAATTTTTCTTTTTTGGCAAAAAATATGGCAAAGCCCTTGCCAAATAAGGGCGTATCATGTAAAATAGATAACCGGAATTATTTTATAAGAGGGAATGGCGATATTCCCTCATACACAATGGGAGGAATATCAATATGGCAACTATTACCGCCGGTGATTTCAGAAACGGCAAG
>CAKTGD010000188.1 GCA_934561335.1 uncultured Oscillospiraceae bacterium | reverse complement strand
CTGGACAACGCCCGGAAATACGCCGCGCCCTCCGGCGAGATCTCCGTCACCCTCACCCGCTGCGGCGGGCGGTGCCGTCTGGCAGTGTCCAACCCCGGCCCGGAGATCTCCAAGGCGGACCTGCAAAACATTTTCAAGCGCTTCTATCGTGCCGACGAGGCACACACCCAGCGGGGCAGCTACGGCCTGGGTCTTTCCATCGCCCGGAACATCATCCTGCGGCACCGGGGCCGGATCTGGGCGGAAAGCAAAAACGGCCGCAATACGTTTTTCGTAGAATTACCCGTCAAATAGCACGGCCCGCCCAAGATCGCAGAGTATGATCTAAAACGGGCGCCGTTTGCCACGCAAATATAGAAACGCACCAAGCCGTTGCGTTGCAACGGCTTGGTGCATTTGTGCGAAGCTGCGGAATCCGCCTAAATCTTACAGGTCTCCCGCCTTGCGATTCACTGAGGCTCCGGTGCCGAAGCCGTTGGGATACCGCTGGCGCAGCTTATCCAGATTTTCCTGAAAAACGGTCTCCAATGGGACATCCAAAGCGGTGGCGGCCTCCGCCAGATACCACGCCACATCGCCCAGCTCTTTGATCAGGTGTTCCTTGTCCAGCTCATGCCCCTGCATCAGCCATTTCTTTACAAGATCAATGGCTTCGCCGGATTCGCCGCACAAGCCCATGACGCTGTTGATGAGCACATCCTTTTGATTTAAGGCGGGATTCAGTGTTGCCATAGCCTCTTTCTGATATTCGTTGACCTGCATCTGCTTCTCCTCCACTTGTTTGCCGGTTTCATTCTAAAAGCTGTCAGCCCTTCTTTTTGCGCACCTTTGGTGCTGTTGCCTGATAGCTTACATCGAGCAGCATTTTGATTTTGTCATCCGCCACACTGCCATCCAGTGCAACGGTAATCCAACTGTCCTTCCGCATATGATAGGCTGGAAAAAAGCCGTTCTCCATCAGCAGCGAGCCTGCCAGAATGGGACCGCATTTCAAGTTGACAGCGTCTATCCGCTCCTCGCCCTGCAGTCCGAGCTTGCTTTTCGGCAGATCCATAATAACCGCAAACCATTTTTGATTGCTGCTGTGGCGGAACACCTCATAATTGGGATATTGGAGCCACGGACGGTCCGCGCTTGCCGGATAGGTTTCCAAGATGAACGTTTTCAATTTCTGCCGGTCCATGCCTGTATTCTCTATCATTTCATTCATCAGATGCCTCCATGAATACGATCTTCCCCGCAAAAGCCAGCTGCTTTCTCTCTGCAATCCTACCCGATTTGAGCCATATTGTCAATTTTTGATAGGTTTCACTGCAAAAAGACCGTTCGCATCACGGAAGGTGCAGCCGGCTTCTGGTGTGTGATCGATCCAAGTCAAATACCTGCTCGGTAATCACACCGCTGGCGCTGGATCATGGGCGTTTTGCCCGCGTCCTTACAGAACATGCCTGCCCACTGGCAGCTTCCCTGCAGGATCGGCACACAGACGCGCCCTTTTCCGTCAGCCTGTTCAGTCAAAAAAAATCAGATGCACGCCGTGAGACGTGCACCTGATTTTTGCTATCTTTTCTTGTAAACGACCAGCTCCGGGGTTTTGCCGTCTTCCTCATAGGTGCAGACCAGCAGAAAATCCATATTTGCGGCAATGCCGAAGCAGCGGTCACCGCCAAACTCACATTCCAGCTGGTTGCCGAGGTAGGTCGCCTGATCGTCAAGGAATTTGACGGTTTTTCCGTTGGGAAGGCGGTATGCAAGGTTGATATACTTGCCTACAAGCGCGTTGAGCTTTTCCACCTTGGGCATCCCGTCAATATGCAGATCGTTGAATTCATCCATCAACGTCTGCTTATACTGCGCAAAGGCTTCCGCGCCGCCGAGATTTTCATACCGCTTCCAGTAATTGAGCTTTGGCAGCGTATTCTTCAGGTAGGCCCGCGCCTGTTCGGCGGGAAATTCCTCGCTGGCCATGTTCTGCACGCAGACCTCGATCAGATCGTCTAAATCGTGGTACATATACTCGCCGTCAGCATAGCACCACTTGCAGTACTCCTCATTGAAAAAGCCGTCTGTCTCCCTGCTGATGTCCCCGTCTGCAAGGGGCATCCCGCAGCATTGACAGATCAGCTGTCTCGGTGAGCCGAGCAGCGTATTGATGGAGACATCAAAGAGCTTTGAGAGCAGCTTCAGGGTTTCGATATTCGGCGTTGTTTCACCGTTTTCCCAGCGGGAAACCGCCTGACGGGTCACAAATACCTTTTCCGCAAGCTCGTCCTGTGACAGTCCCATCTTTGTCCTGAGTTCCAGAATCATATCCTTTGTATCCATACGATCATCACCTCACGGTCATCATACCCCAAAGTTATCGGTATGACAAGCAACCTGCTGTTGCGGAATGCATGATGATCGAATACGCTGCCCTTGCGGGTAACGCGGCACAGCGGTACATCATGATCGTTTCCCAATTATATGCAAAAGGCTCTCTGGCAATATGCCAGAGAGCCTTTTATGCGGAGAGAGTATGGTAAGAGTAAAAACAGAAAACGGATATGTAACCTCAGTTGTTTTCCTGAGTCGCTGCTGCATTTGAGCTTGTACCCATACAAGACGAGATTACATCAGAAAGCAAGGTTTGCTTTCACACCAATTTCACGTTTCGTGCTGATTCTGACCGACAATTACTGCTCAGCCAGCTTCTTGTATTTGGCATAGCGCTGAGCGCAGAACTCCTCGGCCTCGGCAAACAGGACCTTGGCAGTCTCGGGGAAGGTTCTGGTCAGAGAAGCGAAACGGGTCTCGCCCATCATGAAGTCCAGCAGCTGGCCATTGGGCTCCTTGCTGGTCAGGATGAACGGATTCTTACCCTCGGCCTTCAG
>CAKTGD010000187.1 GCA_934561335.1 uncultured Oscillospiraceae bacterium | reverse complement strand
CCACAGCAACGGCCACAGCCACAGTTGCACCGACCATGGGGTTGTTGCCCATGCCCAGGAAGCCCATCATCTCCACGGAAAATCCGCCTTGCGGCGGCTTTAGCGTTGGGGCGTAAGGGTTTCAGCCGAAGTAAGCCTATCATTTTTCCAATAGGGTAATCCCATCATTCAAGAAATGACGGTAGAATAATTATAGCTTCTATCCTCTGCTGTGTCAACTTCTCAACTTTCGTTGATTTGGCTTAATTGTCTCTGTTTGGTTCTAATTGGCTTTAGCCATCAACTTTCAGCTACTTTCTTCAACTTCATAGTATGCCTTGAATAGGTTTCACTCTTCCAACAGTCAGAAGAAGATCATACCGAAACATCTCTAAAAACTTCTCGAATTCCCGCCGTCATGCAGCCTCAAACGCAGGGCTGCATTTTCTTTTTTGCCAAAGTGCCACAGGCACAGTTATGTGCCAGATATGGATAGTGAATTTGGTATACTGATCTCAGAAAACAGGGGAACACAGAACCCCAGAAAAAATGATTAAAAGGAGATTACTACAATGACTAACAACAAGAAGAGTTCCATCCGCTACATCGATGACAACATCGCTCTGGTCACCAAGGCTTTCCAGAAGAACGCCTCCATCTTCGGCACCGACGAATTCAAGCTCTGGCGCGAATACAAGGCCATGTTCCCCGATGCAAAGATGACCACCAAGACCATCAAGAAGAATCCCAATAAGCTGAACATCACTAAAAACATGACCTACGAAAACATGGCTCTCTACATTCGGCAGCAGGATGATGCCGTAGAAGTCATGGTAGAGTTCCAGAAGCAGATCAATCTCTCCAAGGTTAAGGCTAACCCCTACCGCGCAGTGCTGGCATGGTTCAAGAAGAAGTATTCTGATGTCAATGATTACATGGATTTCTTCGAGGAACTGGCTGCTAAGAACGCCGCAGAAAACGACATGTTTGCCGTTCCTACCGCTGCGAACCTCTAATCCGCCAACAAATACGAATCTAAATTAAGAAAGGAATTATGAATTATGGCTACCAAGAAGATCTCCGGTTATCGGATTGACTTTACTACCGACACTCTGATTATGAACTACAAGTTCTACGCCGCCTCTCAGCAGTATGGCTCTCCCGAATACAAGCTGGTCAAGAGTATTACGAAAGACTTCCCTAATCTGACTGTCAGCGTTCAGGCTGGCCGGGAAGTCACTACCGCCAACAAGAATAAGCGTATGACCTATGAGAACATGAAAAAGCACATCGAAGCCTACGAGAATTCCGCCGATCTTCTGGATGTCTTTGAAACCGTTAAGGCTCTGTCCAAGCCGCTTGCCAACCCCCATAAGTTTGTTGCCGATTGGTTCAGAGCGCAGTTTCCTGATTACGCGGCAGTTCCTACCTTCAAAGACAATAAACTATTTGTCCTTCCCAAGAAACCCGAAGAGCCCAATCCCAAGGTTTACAAGTTCAAGAAGACTAAAGAGGCTTCCTAATCCAGATGCAAAAAGCTGACAGCTGTCCTAAAAGTGCCTGATTTTGATTTAATAATCAAAAAATGGTATAATATTTATAGAAAAAGAGATGAAAAATGCTTTTTCAAGAGAAATCCCCCAAAGGTTTTCCAGATATAAAAAGGGTAAATGTGGAAAACCTTCGGGGGGAAAATCCAAAAGTCTGGTATGGGGATAGCGATGCAGCAATTAGAATGTAGATTTTATCCAAGATAGGAGATTGCCGAAGCCCTTTCGGTCAATCCAAAAGACAGCAAACATTTTGCCGAAAGAGTAAAAGCAACCCTTGATAAGTGGGGCTATGAATACGAGTATTCCAGAAGCGGAGTAGAGATTACGGGAAAGCCCGAAACGGCAGAAGAAAGGCTGCGAGAAATTCTGATACAGAAGCTGAACCTTGATGTTCAGATTGACGCATACGCCTTTGCCTGTTTTATCTGTGCCTTTACCGACATCGGCAGCTTTGACAGTATGCCGTGGGAGGAACGGGCAGAGCTGATGAAATACAAATACGGTGTGGATGTTTCAGACAGAACCTTGCGGAACTGGTGCAGTAAATTGATTAGCAGCAATATTATCCAGAAATGTGGCAAATAGACATACTGGAAAACAGAAATATACGGAAAAGAAAAATACCGTTCCAATGTTGACCCCGATGATGAAGATATGGCACGATACTTCCAAATGAAAAGCAAGTATTTGGAAGAGACAAGAAAAAGTGCAGAGAACCTTGAACTGCGGCAGTCGGAGGCCGCCGCGTGGAGTGCTACTTACAAAAAGCTGTGGCGGGAGTTCCAATGCTGCTATTATACCTGCAATGGTCTGGTGTTCAATGCAATCGGAGAAGACTACATTTTTGAAATCTACGAACTGGCACAGGAGATTGCCGCTCCACCTACCATTCCCCTTCCAGTCGAAAGAAAAATAACCGCAAAGGAGGAATATCGTGAAACATGGTTCAACTTATGAGGATCGTGTTTATGCCATGCTGAAAGGCTGGGGGCTGGCATAGAAGTATGAGCATCCCGGCATTTACAGCATCAGCATTGGCGATCAGCTTGTTTACATTGGAAAAAGCAGAAATATGCTCCGCCGTCTGGCGTAGCATTGGGTAGGCATCCAAACCGGGAGTGAGAGAAAATACCGCATACTGGCCGAGGTAAAGCGGCACGGGCATAGCATCAATTTTGATGTGTTGTATTACGCCAAAGCCCCCACCTCCGCCGCCGTGGAAGAAGAGATCGGAGAAAAAGAGGGCGAGTATATCCGGGCAAATCTGCCCGTTCTCAACAGCCAGATACCCAAGGCCGAGGATTGGCACAAATACGAAATCAACGAAATTGCAAAAACAATTACTCTG
>CAKTGD010000186.1 GCA_934561335.1 uncultured Oscillospiraceae bacterium | reverse complement strand
GCCCGGACACCATCTTCATCTCGCCCAGCACCATATCCGGATGGTCGAGGAAATAGCGGTTCATGGGGATGCCATCATCATTTGTCCCCAGTTGCACCCAATCCGGTTCAATATCCACCAGGCGGTCACGCTTTTGCAGGAACAGAATGTCCGACACCACCTCCGTACCCGCTGCTGCCTTGAAGGTGTCGTTGGGCAAACGGATCGCGCCCAGCAGCTCCGCCCGCTGGGCGATGTACTTCCGCACATTGCCGGTACGTTTGTCCATGGTATAGCTGGAGGTGACAAACGCCACCACGCCGCCCGGTCTCACCTTATCCAGCGTCTTGGCGAAGAAATACTCATGGATGGACAGGTTCAGCCGGTCATAGCGCCGATCCTGCACCTTGAACTGGCCGAACGGCACATTGCCCACAGCCACATCAAAGAAGTTGTCGGGGAAATTCATCTTTTCATAGCCCCGCACGGAAATGCTGCTGCGGGGGTAAAGCTGGCGGGCGATACGGCCTGAGATGTCGTCCAGCTCCACGCCGTAGAGCTTGCTCTCCGCCATGCTCTCCGGCAGCATACCGAGGAAGTGACCGATGCCGCAGGCAGGCTCCAGCACGTTGCCCTGCCGGAAGCCCATCCGTTCCAGCGCGGCGTAGATGCTGCGGATCACAACAGGCGGCGTGTAGAAGGCGGTCAGCGTGGACTCCCGCGCCGCGGCGTACTCCGTTTCGGACAGCAACCGTTTCAGTTCCTCGTACCGGCTGTGCTTCGGGTCAAAGCAGTCGGCAAGGCCGCCCCAGCCCACATATTTGGCCAGCACCTCCTGCTCCTCCACTGTGGCGGCACGGTTCTCCGCCTCCACCCGCTTCAAAAGCCGTATCGCCGCCACGTTGTTGGCATACCGCTGGCCGGGCGGCGCTGCGCCCAGGGCATCGTCGGTGATGCGGTAGTTGACGCCACCCGCGGATAACGGTGCGTCGGCTTCCAGCCGTTCTTTTTTTCTCGGCAAGGTAAACGCAGGCGGGATCGCCGCCTGCGTCGGCTCCTCCGGCGACGGGGCCTCTTGCTCCTGTGCCGATTCTGCTGGTGCAGGTTCTTCCGTAGGCACTGCTTCCTGTTCCGTCACCGGCAAATCATGCCGGTGGTTGAACAGGCTGAACGTGCCGTTGACGTATTCGGAAAGCTGCTCCTTTGCCCGCTGGCCAGAATCATAATGCCGGTCGCCCTCGTCCATGCCGTCCAGATAGGTAGTCAGGCCTTCCAGCATTTCTGCTATCTTTGCCTTATCCGCCAACTGTGTCTCGATAGCAGGAACGGCGTCGTAGTAGTCCGCGCCCTTGGGGTACGGCTTCGGCACATCGTCCGGTGCATCCGAAAAGCCGAAATACACCGACCGTGCCAACCGCCGCCGTTCATACTGCGGGATCTCCGCAATGGCGTCCTCACCGGGGAAGCGCTTCTGTGCGATGAGCCTTTCATACTCTTTGACTACGTTGGGGATGGTCAGCTTGACTTCATCATACTGTTTACCGGCATATTCCCGCTGATAGGTCAGCCCCTTATAGGTTCTCGTATAGTCATACCCGTCAGTTTTGCCGCCACTGTATTCGCCAAAGCGGTTTTTGATGAATTTCTGCTGTTCCTCCTTCGTGTGGGGGTAGCAGAAAAAGGCGTACACATCCAATCGACTGTCCACGGCATCTGCCAGAAAGAAGTGGTCGATTTCGTCCTGCGTAATGAACATTTTGCACTGGCGCAGGAAATCCGGCTGCGCGGTAAAGCTGCGCTCCGGATAATTCAGCCCGTCCAGTACTGTCCCGATCCGGTGGGCGCAATACTCCGACAGCCGAAAACGCATGATGCTGTGATCCTGTTCATAGGCACTCAGAAAAGCGTGGTATTCCTCGGCCAACGCCACAAGGCCGCCCTCGCTCTTGGCAAAGGCCACCATATCCTCGTCCAGCTCCGGATAGCCCTTGCGCTGGTCATGGATGGCCAGTGTCTGGGGGAACAAACCCTGTGCGCGGCCCTCTTGGGTCAGATCGCGGGCGGTCATCAGCAGGGCGTCGCCCATCTCAAGCAGCACCTTGTCCTGCGCCTGCTCCAGCTCTGCCGCCGAAAGATATGTACCGGCCTCCAGCAGCTCCAGTATCCGCGCCGACGCCTGCTCCCACGTCACCGTGGTGCGGCTGTGACCGGTGCGGATGCTGTCACCCTGCGCCAGATGGATACCGTCCTCCATGAACCACACAGCATATTTCTGACCGTCATACTCAATGCCGCGTCCGTTCTCTGTGCCGAACTCACGGCGCAGGAATGCGGTACATTCCGATTCCGGGCGCTGCCGCATATAGAACACCGCGATCCGCTCCGCGCTGCCGCGGCTGTTGCCCGCCGTGTATAGGGCCTGGTCGATGACCGCCTGCGGCACTGTGCGGGTGGGGAACAGGTCTCCCGTCCGCTGCGGCTCCGGCACCTCGTAGACAGTCTCACCGCCGCCCATATCGAAGAAGGATAGCTGCTCCGCCATCACCGGCGCGTTCTGCAAGCCCAGCTTAATCTTGTACTCGCCCCGTTCGATAAGGCCCTCGGTCATTTCCGTGACCACGCCCCATGAAAAAACGGACTCCGATGTGCGGGAGAGGTAGCTGCCCTCCCACATCAGGAGCCCGTCCTGCTGGGCGTGGTAGCCCACCCGTATCTTATCCGTACCGGCCAGAACTTCCACCCATATATCGTTGTAGCTGTTTTTCAGGAACTCCGTGCGGCTGGTCATATCCCTTTTGGCTTGGAAATATGTAAAAATCTCCTGCCGTGTATGCTTGCGCCCGCCATCGTCCAACAGTATCGCTTCAATGAGGTGTTCATCCAAAAACGCCGGAAGCTCTGCGCT
>CAKTGD010000185.1 GCA_934561335.1 uncultured Oscillospiraceae bacterium | reverse complement strand
AATGTCAAAAAACGTTGTTTTGCCGACGCCGTTTTGTCCCAGGAAAACAGCCATGTTAGGTATATTTTTTACAGCGATGTTTTTGAACACCTTGTAATTTTTTACAATCAGCGATTCTATCCTCATCGAAACCACCCCTTACTGACGCAGATAACAACATTATAACAAAATATAGAGGCCCTCGCGAAGTGGCGCTTGTTGCGAATATTTATCTACTGTAGGTTTGTCATACTTCTGTTATACAGCCTGTAAAAAATATCAGACCGCAGAGGACATGTCCGGTCGGCCTGCCTTCAAGTTTTCGGTGATCTGTTTGGAAAAGCCTGCACGCCAAACGTTCAGCACGGATGTGTCGCGGATGAAGGGGCCTACACCCTGTTTCGCCTGGGAGAAGTCTATAGCAAAATCTCTCGCAAAGCATCCTTTTTACGTCCTAAAGTCCACATGGAGTCTCTGCGGTTATAAAATCTGAATCAAGCAGGCGCTCACGAAGAAGTTTCAGATTGACTGCCGAGCTGCGGGACAGATAAAACACATAATCGTAAAAATCAAGCCCCTTGATACGGCTCTGCCGCGTCCTTGCAAGTACCGCATGCATCTTGCCTGCAAAAAGGAAGGGTATATCGTACATATTGACCTCGTAGGCGGAGGGAAGCAGACGGTACTTATGCTCGAAAGATGCATACTGCGGCGGATTTACGTCTACCTCGATTTTGATTTTAATGACGCCGCTCTTTGCCACGCCTCCGGCGAACTGCTCATCGGTATTTTCCTTTCAGAAAAGCGGAGCGGATATTACTGTCCGTTGTCTTTTCCTCTAAAGTGCCCATTATCGCGGCAATATCGTTCCAACATCTCCTTTTGCCGGGCTATGGAGTTGCTGTCTCCGTCGTTGGCGTCATCCGCCGATAGGCGGCAGTTGAGGGCCGTGAGCTCGTCCAGCGCCAGCACGTCCCGGCAGGAGATCCGTTCGTTGAGGTTCGGCATATACCTCCGCACCTCCTTCCAACATGGCCAAGGTGTGTGCGCAGTGAAGTATAGCCATTTGAACGGGGATTTTTGTGATGTCTATGTCCTCTCTCAAGGCGTAGAGCGCGGCCGGACAAGGGACGGCACGATCCACAAGTTCCATCAGCTGCCGAAACCATTGTTGAAGCGCCCCATGGTTAGGGCGGCGGTCTAGATAAGGGGTTTCTTTCCTGACAGATCCTTTAAGAGCCTCTGTAGGCCCCGCTGCTGCTGAATCTGCTCACGCACTTGTCCATGCAGAGGCTGACTTCCTTATATGGGCAGTCCACGGTATATATTATACCGCTCTTTTACCGCTTTGTGGAATGGCTTTCTATATAAGAGTGATAAATTCCCCTGATTGCTCTCACCCTTGCCGCCTCACGCTCTATGAGCCACGCCATCTTGTTGGAAGAGGTCTCCCGGCTGCTCCGGATGAAGAAGGCGGGCACCACATAGGCGGCGTCCAGAGCCTGTTCTGATTCCATAGGTCTCCTCATTTCCTATCTGTGAAGGGCCGCGCCGGGACAATCAACTCCGGCGCAGCGTATGGTTTTTCGTTTTCATCGGCTGTACCGTATTGTTTTGGCCCGCGATACCCATCGGCTCACCCGCGGCACAAGGGAATATTCGGATCGGGGAGCTGACGGCCAGTGTGAAGCTGACGACCCTTCGCCTTCGGTATATTCCCCGCGATCTCTGCTGCGGTAGATCGTGGCAATTCTCGAGTCGCCACAGACCGGTCATCTGCTGCAAAACTATCGCTCTGCTTCTTTGATGCCATCGCATTGACGGGCCGCTCTGACCGGTCCGCAGATGTCATGGCGGTTGCGCTGTAGCTATATAGCTTCGTTTCTACCGATTTGGTATATGGATGGCTCTCTTCTCCACATTTAGCGCAGCCTCTCGCAGCGTTTCGGTGACGGTGGGATGACTATGGATGGTGGAAATCACTTCGTCCACTGTGGCTTCCAAACGGATGGCCAGCGCACCCTCGGAGATGAGGTCCGTGGCCCGGGGCCCGATGATGTGCATGCCTAGAATCTCGCCGTACTTCGCTCCGGCTATGATCTTCACCAGACCCTCGCCGCCGTTGAGGATCAGCGCTTTGCCGTTGGCACTCATGGGGAACTTGCCAATCTTATACTCGATACCCTTGGCCTTGCACTGTTCTTCGGTCAAGCCCACGGAAGCGGCCTCCGGCTCGATGTATACACAGGTGGGATTGGTGGACTCATCGTAGTGGGCCTCGTGACCGCAGATGTTCTCCGCCGCCACCTCGCCCATGGCGCTGGCGGTGTGGGCCAGCTGGGCGTAGCCCATCACGCAGTCGCCGATGGCGTACACGCCGGGGACGCTGGTCTCCATCTTGTCATTGATGATGATGCGCCCCTTGTCGTTCTTCAGCCCGGCTGCATCCAGGTTTAGGCTGGCGGTGTTGGCCTTTCGGCCAATGGCCACCAGCACCTTTTCCGCCTCGAAGCTGACGGTCTCGCCGGCCTTGGTCTTGCAGATGACCTTGGCGCCCACAGGGGAGGCTTCAACAGTTTGCACTGGACACTCCAGATGGAACTCCACGCCCATTTTCTTCATGTGCTCCACACCGATCTCTGTCAGGTCGCCGTCCAGCATGGGCAGCATGTGGTCCATGGCTTCAGCCACGGTGATTTTTGTGCCGAAGGCGGCGTAGGCGCAGGCCAGCTCCAGACCAATGACGCCGCCGCCGATGACGACCATGCTCTTGGGCGGGTTTTCCAGACTCAGAGCGCCGGTGGAATCGATGCAGTTGGGATTCTCCTTCAGTCCGGGGATGGAGGGCGTGGAGTTGACGGAGCCGGTGGAAATGATGATGGCGTCCGCCGTCATCTCCTCCAGGGAGC
>CAKTGD010000184.1 GCA_934561335.1 uncultured Oscillospiraceae bacterium | reverse complement strand
TCACGGATTTTTTGCAGAGTATCAATAATTATCAGCTTAGTAGCAGGCTTGCTTTGCAGAAAATCCGTTAATTGTTCTTCCAGTCCCTGATTTAAGCAGTCGGCCTTGGTAGCTAAATATAAATTGGCGTTACCCTCTACACCGAACATACGCGAAAAGCGTTTTTGCAGACGTACCAGATTATCCTCTAATGATAAGTACAGTACGGAAGCAGGTGTTACCTTATGGTTGAAAAATTCCATACCTGCGGCAACATGGTAGGCAAGCTGTGCCATGAGGAAGGATTTGCCTGTTTTTGGCGGTCCCGCTAAAATATACACACCGCTGTAGAGAAAATTGTCGATTAAGGCTGTGGCCGGTGTGTAGGCGGTGTCGTACAGCTCAGGCAGGCTGACTGCTTCCAAAGAAGATGAAGCAGTAGAGGTTGGAATGGTGGTGGGATAGAATACATTGTCTTTTTGCATTTTGATACGCTCCTTTAACAAATATGATTAGTAAAATACTAACCTGTTTAGTATTTATCTTGATAATACTAAACTATTAGAGTAAAGTCAAGCAAAAAGAGAAATCTTTATAAGCTTTTTTGCTTATCAAAAAAAAGGTGTTATACTATACTTAACAAAAAAATTAAGTAGGAGGTGCTTGGCGAATGCTTATAAGAAATAATATCGGTGAACGCATCAGCTTTTTTCGCCGTTTACATAATTACACCCAAAAGGAATTAGGAAAATTATTGGGCTTCAGCGATAAAACCTGCGATGTACGTGTTGCCCAATACGAATCGGGCGATAGGGTGCCCAAAGAAGATATGCTGAAAAAAATTGCCGCTATCTTCGGAATCAGTCCTTACGCTTTAAATATACCGAATATAAGGACCTGGGCGAGCAGAATGCATATTTTCTTTGCTATGGAGGATAAATACGGCGCGGAAATCAAAAAGATAGACGATGAATATTACTTGCGGATTGAAAAGACTTATCCTGAGCACCCAACTATCACCGGCGTCAGGAATGCGGTCTTACAGGAATGGGTTGACATGTATTCCGCCTTGCAAAAGGGGGAAATCAGCAGGGAAGAATATGACAGATGGCGTTATAACTATCCGCTGCAGGGTGAATACGGATATATTACCTTCGGACGCAATGAGGAGGAAGAGGTTGCCTCTTATCCTGAGAAGTATTTTTCGCTGCTTAATCTGCAGCAGGATGTGCAGAATCTTGCTGACGAAAAGCAGGAAATCGACGAGGAAACTATTACTGATTTAGAGGCACGCTATCAGGATGCCGAAAGGATTATCAGTCAGGAGCTGGCGGAGCTGCGTCAGGCGATTGAAAAGGCTAAGCAGAGCAGGTGACGCTTAGTGACGCTGTGACGCTATTTTCGAGAGCAGGAGGATTAGAAGTAAAAGAGCTTGCGTAACTCAACAGGCTTGTATACATTTCCCTTCCTCTCCCCAAATGGTGCTATTTGTGGTATTATTTACATAGTGCTGTTTGGCACCGCTTACTAAAGCTTATACAAGGAGTGATAGATTATGACAACTGCAAAGGAATTGCAAAAGAATTTGACATGGGAATTCCCTCATATCGCTAAGAAGAACACTGCTGCCAAGGAAGCAGCGTTCGCTTACTGCGAAGGCTATAAGGAATTTTTGGATAGTGCCAAGACCGAGCGTGAATTTACCGCCAAGGCTGTAGAAAAGCTGGCTGCTGCAGGCTATGCTCCCTTCGAGGAAGGCAAGGAATATAAACCAGGCGACAAGGTTTATTTTGTAAACCGCGGCAAATCTCTGGCTATGTCCACCTTCGGCACCGCACCGCTGGAGGCAGGCGTGCACCTGAACGCTGCGCATATTGATTCTCCGCGTCTGGATCTGAAACCGAACCCGGTATACGAAAATCATGAGATGGCTTATTTTAAAACACATTATTACGGCGGCATCCGCAAATACCAATGGGTAACTGTGCCTTTGGCAATGCATGGCGTTATCATCAAAAAGAACGGTGAGCTGGTGAAGGTCTGCGTGGGCGAAAACGCCGGCGACCCCGTATTCTGCGTAACCGATTTGCTGCCGCATCTTGGCGCTAAGCAGAACGAGCGCAAGCTGGGCGAAGGCATTAAGGGCGAGGAGCTGAACATTGTTATCGGCAGCCTGCCTTTTGTTGACGAAGGCGAAGAGGAAGGCGTAAAGGATGCTGTGAAGCTGAACGCGCTAGCTCTGCTCAACGAAATGTATGGTATTACCGAGCATGACTTTATGCGTGCGGAAATTGAATTTGTTCCCGCAACTAAGGCGCAGGATGTAGGCCTGGACCGCAGCCTGATCGGTGCCTACGGCCAAGATGACAAGGTTTGCGCTTATACCGCACTGACTGCGGAAATTGATACCAAAGCACCGTACTACACCACTGTTACGGTTTTGGCAGATAAAGAGGAAATCGGTTCCTACGGCAACACCGGCCTGAATTCCGATTTCGTGCTGCACTATCTGGAGGATTTGGCAGCAACTCAGGGTGCCAACATCCGCAAGCTGCTGCGCAATACTACCGCACTTTCCTCCGATGTCAACGGTGCCTATGACCCGAGCTTTGCTTCCGTTTATGAAGAACGCAACAGCTGCTTCGTCAACAAAGGCCCTGTACTGACCAAATATACCGGTGCGCGCGGCAAATCCGACTCCAACGATGCCAGTGCCGAAACAATGGCCAAGGTTATCAGCATTATGGATGAGGCTGATGTTTTCTGGCAGATCGGCGAGCTTGGCGCTGTAGACGAAGGCGGCGGCGGTACCGTTGCTCTGTATGTTGCTTCTATGGATATGGATGTAGTTGACCTTGGTGTGCCTATTCTGTGCATGCATTCTCCGTTCGAGCTGAGCTCTAAGCTGGATGTTTATTACAC
>CAKTGD010000183.1 GCA_934561335.1 uncultured Oscillospiraceae bacterium | reverse complement strand
GTGGACACCATAGACTGCACCGAGTGGCTCAGATGCTCCACCTCATAGGGGCCGTCCACATTAAAGTCCACCGTCTCGGCGCCCTTTTCCAGCTCACGTACCGCCAGATCCAGCTTTTTCATAGGCGCGGTAATCCACTCTGAGAGCCGCAGGTTCACAAACACCAGCAGGAATATGGAGAAAAGCACCACAAACAGGGCAAATAACAGCAACTGGCTGTAATTGTCCCGCAGCGTCTCTGTGGGCACCACGCCCACCAGCTTCCAGCCGGTATAGCCCACGGTTTTCACCGTCACCTGCCGCTTCTGGGACTGGAACACCTCCGTATAGGTTCCATCGGAATACCCGGCGGCCGTCAGGTTATTCTCTTCCTGCAAGCCCGCGTACAGCAGCTGCTGGCGGGGATGGTAAATGATTTCTCCGCTGCTGTCGATGAGGTAGAGATAGCCCTGCCCGTTGGAGAAGGACACATCCTTGCAGATCTGTTCAATACCGCTGAAGTTCATATCCACCAGCAGCACGCCGCTTTGAATGATTCCCCCGCATGTCAGCTCCACATAGCGGCTCAGGGAAACCACCCAGCGATACCGGGAGTCAGGGTCCTCAAAAAGGTTTTGTACATGGGGCGTTGAAAAATGCAGATTCTCAATGCGCTCCATGGCTGCGGTGAACCACCCCTCCCGGCTGGGCGTTACACTGTTTTTCAGACTGTTCAGCGGCGTAGCGGAGATCAGGCCGCCGTTTTCGTCAAACACCGCCAGCGATACCAGCACATCCCTATCCTTGGCGTACAGCAGCTCCATTGCATCGTGCAGCTCCTGCGCCGTGCCCTCCTGCTGCAGATCCGCGCTTTTGATGACCCGGTAATACACCGTGTCGGATACATGCATCATATTGCGCAGATAGCTGTCCAGATTCCAGTTTACCTGCGCCAGCACACGCTGGCTGGTCTCCGCCGCCATCTCGTTGGCAGAGGAGGAAAAACGCAGCAGCAGCGCCATGCCCAGAAACAGCATCCCCAGCACCGCCACCGCGGTAAAGGCAACGGACAGGATCATCTGAATACTGGAACGGTGATAGCGGTTTTTCCACCGCGCTTTGAATCCGGAAGGTTTTTTATCCACAGGGGACTCCTCTCTCCGTCTGTCACTTTCCCTCATTGCGGTACTTGGTAGGGGACATGCCGAAATGCCGCTTGAATACATAGCTGAAGTAGTTGGGGTCCTCATAGCCGCACCGCTGGGCGATCAGATACGTCTTTTCCTCCGTACTGCGAATCGCTTCAGCCGCCGCCTCCATCCGCACCGTGGTAACGTAGGCGGTAAAGCTGGTGCCGGTCTCCCGTTTGAACAGCGTGGAAAAATAGGTGGCGCTGAGATGCAGATAGGCGCATAGCTTTTCCACCGACAGGTCGCTCTCGGCATAATGCTGGCGGATATATTCCTTGGCCGTTTCCACCGTTTGTCCCGCTGAGTCTGTCTGACGGCGGCGAATCAGCGTTTGAAGCCGCAGACAGCGCTGGGTACACCAGCCTTCCAGCTCGCTGAGGGCGGGAAGCTCCGATTCCTGCATGGGCAGCGAAAAGTCCGCGCCGAAAACATCCTCCACGGCCACGCCGGAACGGCGCGTCAGCTTCAGCAGATGCGTCACCAATTCCGCCAGAAACAGCGTATACTGTCCGGCCGATGGATTTGCCGCCCGGATCCTTCCCACCAGCGCCGCCGCCGCGTTTCGGATCTCCTCTTCATTTCCCAGCTTTACAGCCGTGGTCAGCGTCCTCTCATCTGTCTCTTCAAAAGAGAGCGTCGGGCCAGCCTCCGGCTCCAGGTCGCCGATATAGATAACCTGTCCCCGGCCCACCATAGAGCGGTATTCCAATGCTGTTTTTGCTTCGGCGGCAGACCGCGACAAGGCGGAAAGCTCCCTGCATGGCGCACCCACGCCCACCGTCAGTGTCAGCCCCAGATAGGAAGCCGCCAGCGTACAGGCGCGGTCCAGACAGCGGATCAGGTCGTAAACGGTGAAATCCTCTGCCAGTGTCACAAGCAGTGCCACCCAGTCGTTATAAAGGGACAGCTTGCACCGATCCGCCGTCAGCGACTCCTCCAGCAGGTTCTGCACCGACAGGGTGGACAGGGCGTCCCGGCTGCTGTCGCTGCCCAGATAAGCCAATCCTACCGCCCATTCCTCTCCCTGAAGGTCAATGTCCAGCCGCGCCGCCCGCTCGCGCTCCGTGCCCGGCGCAATGCGCCCATCCAGCAGGTTGCTGTAAAAAAGCTCGCGCAGCACCGGCAGATTCTCCGTATAGCGGCTGCGGAGAAGCTCCATATTCCGCCGCTCGGTACGCTGGCGGTCCAGCTCCTCCTTCAACCGGCGCAGTACCGCGGACAGCTCATCGGCATTGATGGGCTTGAGGATATACTCCACCACGTTCATCTGGATGGCCTGCTTGGCATACTCGAAATCGTCAAAACCGGAGAAAATGACAAACCGCGCCGCCGGCAGGCGATCGGTCAGGATGCGGCACAGCTCCAGGCCGTCCATAAAGGGCATCTTGATATCCGTCAGGATCACGTCGGGCCGCAAGCTCTCCGCCAGCTCCAGCGCATCCTGCCCGTTGGCGGCCTCACCCACAAGGGAGAAGCCCAGCCTCTGCCAGTCCATTTTTCGGCTGATACCCACGCGGATATCCTCCTCGTCATCCACCAGCAATACCCGATAAAGCTCCACAGCGCCGACCCCCTTTTATTATCGAAGAGTATAGCATATCTCCTGTGAAAAGAAAAGATGGCACGCAAATGCGGGCCATCTTTTGGTGAGATTATTTTTTCACAAGGTATTTCCGCATATCCAGTGCGCAGGCAAACAGGATGATAGCGCCCTTGATGAGGTACTGCAGGTCCTGAGGCACGCCCACCA
>CAKTGD010000182.1 GCA_934561335.1 uncultured Oscillospiraceae bacterium | reverse complement strand
GAGGTCGTAGAGGTTGGCGTCGGCGCCGATATCACCAGCGTTAAGGAGGCAGAGGAATATCTGGAGAAGGTTCCTGCTAAACAGGGCTTTATGACCAGCTCCTGCTGCCCTGCCTTCGTTAAGCTGATTAAAACGCAGGTGCCGGAGGCTGCAGACAAAATTTCCGACACTCCCTCCCCCATGCTCACCTGCGCTGAGCTGATTAAGGAAAAATATCCTTATGCCGTTACCGTGTTCATCGGTCCCTGCATTGCCAAAAAGGTGGAAGCACGCGAGCACCGCGAAACGATCAACTATGTGATGACCTTTGAAGAGATTATGTGCATGCTGGAGGGCAAGGATATCAAATTTGCGGAAATGAGCGGTGATACTGCTTACGAGCGCGATGCCTCCAAGCTTGGCCTGAGCTTCCCGCTGACAGCCGGCGTAAGCGCTGCCGTGCAGGATACGGTTGCAGCTATGGGCGGTGAGGTGCATAATGCACAATACTGCTCCGGACTGGACAAATGCCGTGATACGGTCAAAGCTGTTGCCGCAGGCAAGCTCGACTGCAGCTATATCGAAGGCATGGCCTGCCCCAACGGCTGCATCGACGGCCCCGATACCGTAGGCGACTTCCACATCACGAAGGTTGCCCTGACGAAATACGCTGCGGCTGCCCCCAATAAGCAGGCTGCCGAAGACAAGCACACAAAATAATAATTTAAAGCCTATCCCTTCTGTCATACCGGCAGAGGGGATAGTTTGTTAATAGCAGGATTTTAGTCTGCTAAAATCATAGAGTGCGTTTTACTGCGCACTAAAAAGAACGGAGATTCCCAAGCAAATGCAAAACACTCGCTACATCGGTCACCTCGCTGCCCTCATTACGATTGCTACCTGGGGCACGACCTTTATTTCTACCAAGGTTTTACTTACCGGCTTTCAGCCGCTGGAAATTCTTTTTTTCCGCTTTATTATGGCCTTTTTCGCCCTTTGGCTTGCCTATCCTAAAATGCTGAAAACAGATAAAAAGCAGGAGCCTGTTTTTATGGTCGCAGGCCTCTGCGGCATCTGCCTCTACTACCTTTTGGAAAACATCGCTCTGACCTATACGCAAGCCTCTAACGTTAGCGTAATCGGCAGCACAGCGCCTTTCTTTACCGCGCTGCTGGCGCATTATTTTATGCGCTCTGCCGGCAGATTAAGCAAGCAGTTCATCATCGGCTTTTTCATCGTAATAAGCGGCATTGCCTGCATCAGCTTCAACGGCGCAGCCATGCAGCTCAATCCGCTGGGTGATTTGCTGGCGATTTCCGCCGCTGTCGTATGGGCGTTTTATGCTCTGCTGACGAAAAAAATCAGCAGCTACGGCTACCCGGTTATCCTCGCCACACGCAGAACCTTTTTCTACGGCATTCTCTTTATGGTACCGGCGCTCGGCTTTCTGGATTTTGAACTGAACCTGGCGCGCTTCGCCAACACTACCTATCTTTTCAACATTGTCTTTCTCGGTCTGGGAGCTTCCGCCCTCTGCTTCGTCACCTGGAATCTGGCAGTAAAGGAGCTGGGCGCAGTCAAGGCCAGCGTCTATATTTATATGGTTCCTGTGATTACGGTTATTACCTCAGCAATTATCCTGCAGGAAAAAATTACCCTGCTGGTAGCACTCGGCACCGTTCTGACGATGACCGGTCTGTTTATCTCGGAATACAGACCGAAGGAAAAAATAAAGTAGGAAGGCAGGTATTCACGCTGCATCCCGCGAATACCATGGCAATAGTTAAAATTAAAGCAAAGGCAGGTATTTAAAATGACAACTAGAGCATTAGCAAAATTTACCGCAGAATTGTGCTACGAAAAGCTTTCTGCTCACAGTATCGAAATAGCTAAAAAGTGTCTGCTGGACTGGCTGGGAATAGCTATCCGCGGTTCACAGGAAAAACCGGTGCGCATCATCCATGATGTTATTCTTCAGGGTGATGCACCGCAGGCGAATATTTTCGGCAGTATTCCCGCAAAAAAGGCCGGTGCCCTGAACGCAGCCTTTATCAACAGCGCTGCTTCCCACAGTCTGGACTTCGATGATCTGCATAACCCTTCAATTATCCATCCGGCCTGCGTTGTTGTTTCCCCCGCACTGGCTGTCTGCGAAGCGGAGCATAAAAGCGGCAAGCAGCTCATTGCAGCTATCTGCGCAGGCTACGAAGCCAGCGGCCGCGTAGGCGAAGCTGTTATCCCGGAATCCTACTTCTTCTGGCATACTACCGGTACTGCAGGCACCATCGCCGCCGGTGCTGCTGCCGCCAACGCCCTCGGGCTTGACGCACAGCAGACACTGATGTGCTACGGCAGCGCCGGTACCCAGGCTGCAGGTCTGTGGGAGTTTTTAAAAGAAGGTGTCATGAGCAAGCCGCTGCACACAGGCAAAGCTTCCTACAGCGGTGTTCTCAGCGCTTATCTGTCGCAAAAGGGCTTTACTGCCGCCAGCGAGATTTTAGAAGGCGAAAAGGGCTTCTGCCGTGCCATGGTCAAAGAACCGCATCTGGAAAAGCTTACCGAAAACATGAGCACTGATAAGCTGAAAATCGACATCAACTCCTTCAAGCCCTACGCCTGCTGCAAACATGCCCACGCCGCTCTTTACGCCATTCAGGAGCTGCGCAAGACTCATTCTCTGCAGTCTGAGGACATCGCTAAAATTAAGCTTTACGTCAACGATATTACTAACTATCTGATCAATAATCCCCAGCCGCAAACTCCCTACGGCGGCAAATTCAGTATTCAATATTGCTCCGCTGCTATGCTGAAGTTCGGCGAAGTAGGTATTGCGCAGTTCAGTGAGGAATGTATCCATAACCCGGAGCTTACGGATTTAATGCAGCGCATCGAGGTTATTCGTGATGAGGCTATGGAACAGCTTCATGCGGCAGATGCTTC
>CAKTGD010000181.1 GCA_934561335.1 uncultured Oscillospiraceae bacterium | reverse complement strand
GTGCTGGCGGTGGGCGACCTGCTGCCCAGCGAGGCGGAGCTGTGCCGCACGCTGAACATCAGCCGCAACACCGTCCGCCAGGCCATCGGCGAGCTGGAGAGCGAGGGTCTGGTGGTTCGCAAGCGGGGCCGCGGTACCTTTGTGGCAGACCCCTCGGCCAACCGCCGGGGCGTGCGCTACTCCTTCACCACTGAGGTATCCTCTCTGGGCAAGGAGCCCAGCAGCACGCTGGTGGATTTTCAGATCACCACCCCTTCGCCCATCGTGTGCGAAAAGATGGAGCTGCAGGAGGGTACACCGGTGTACTGCTTTACCCGTATCCGCAATGTGGACGGCGAGCCGCTGATCCTGGAAACCAGCTACTATCCGCAGTACATCTATCCCAACCTGACCCGGGATATGGTACAGACCCATAGCTTTTATTCTCTGCTGTATCATGTGGGCATTACGCCCTTCGCTGCAAAGGAGAGCTACGAGGCCGTAACGCTGGACGCCGACAGCGCAAAGCTGCTTGGCGTGGAGGCGGGCAGCTGTGCTTTCTATCATCAGCGCCGTACCTGCACGGAGGATGGCCGGGTGTACGAGTATACCCGCAGCTTTATCCGGGGCGACCGGGTTCGGCTGGACGTACATATGCAGAAATCCGGTATTCATTTTGCCCGCACCATTGACTGACGGACACGATCGCATCATATTTTATATAGGACAGGGCGGCGAAATAATTCGCCGCCCTTTTTCCGCGCTTGTTCACAAATAATTCAATGTTGCAGCCCTTGACATTCCTTGCCGGTGGTGGTACACTGTTTTAGCACTCAGAGATAAAGAGTGCTAAACGGAGAATCGCTATGGAATTAACAGCGCGAAAAAAACAAATATTGAAAATCGTGGTGGAGAGCTATATCGACACTGCCGAGCCGCTGGGTTCCAAGGCAATTGCCCAGCGAATGCCGGAAAAGGTCAGCTCCGCCACCGTGCGCAACGAGCTGGCCGAGCTGAGCGATATGGGCTATCTGGAGCAGCCCCACACCAGTGCCGGGCGGATCCCCTCTCCGCAGGGCTATCGGCTTTACGTCAATGAGCTGATGGAGCGCAAGCCCCTCTCGGCAGAGGAGGCCGCGCAGATCACCGATACCCTGCGTCAGGAGCTGAAGGGCACCGATGAGGTAATCGCCAAGACAGGGCAGATGGTTTCATCCTTTGTGGACTATCCTACCTACGCCGTGGCCGACCACACCGCCGCCGCCACCGTGCGGCGCTTTGAGCTGATCGCGGTGGACGCCGTGTCGGTTATCGCGGTGGTCATGCTGTCGGACAGCCGGGTAAAAAGTCAGCTGCTGCGGCTGAGCCTGCCGCTGGACGGCGCCGTGCTGCCGGAGATCAGCCATCTGCTGAACACCCACTTCATCAGCAACAGCGCCGAGGAGATGAACGCCCATCTGATGAGCCTGTCGGATCAGGTCAGCGGCCAGTGGTTCTTGCTGCTCAATCAGGTGGTGGAATATGCAGCCGGCCTTCTGAAAGAAACGCAGCAGCATGAGGTGTTTACCAACGGCGCCAGCCAGCTGCTGAAATTCCCGGAGTTCCGGGATATCGACAAGGCCCACGACCTGATGCATTTTATGGTGGACAGCAAGGAGCAGCTGCCTGTACCCGCCGGCGGCCAGTCCATGCAGATCCTGATCGGGCCGGAAAATGTGAACGACGCACTGAAGGAGAGCAGCGTGGTGGTAGCCAGCTACGATATCGGCGACGGAATGCGGGGCCTTGTAGGGGTTGTGGGCCCCACCCGCATGGATTACGCCACCGTGGCGGCCCGGCTCAGCTATTTTGCCGAGAGCCTGAGCCGTATGTTTGGAAAGCCCCAGCTTCCCCCGAATGAGAATGGAGAGTAAACGAGCATGAGTGATACGAAGAAAAAGGATATCCCCGCGCAGGAGCCGGAAAAGGAAACGACCGCTCCTGCTGCGGAAAACACGGAAAATACGGAAAATACCGAGCCTGCCGCCGAGAGCGTACCCGAGACCTTTACCGTGACACGCGAGCAGATGGAGAAGATGGAGGGTCTTGCCAAGCTGGTGGCAGATGTAAACGACAAATACCTGCGTCTGGCGGCGGAGTACGATAACTACCGCAAACGCACCACCAAGGAAAAGGAAAGCATTTACGGCGACGCCAAGGCCGACACCATCAAGCCGCTGCTGGCCGTGTATGACAACTTGGAGCGGGGCATCGCCCAATACGATGAGGCCGACGTGCACCGGCAGGGGCTGGAGCTGATTTTGCGGCAGTTTACCGAGACGCTGACTAAGCTGGGCGTTACGGAGATCGCGGCCGAGGGTCAGCCCTTCGACCCGGAACGGCACAACGCCGTGATGCATGTGGACGATGAATCCGCCGGAGAGAACACCATTGTGGAGGTGTTTCAGAAGGGCTTCATGATCGGTGACAAGGTGCTGCGCTTCGCTATGGTGAAGGTGGCAAACTGAAAGGAGCTTTGCAATGAGCGGCAAGAAACTTTATAAGAGCAGTACGGATAAGAAGCTGGCCGGCGTGTGCGGCGGCATCGCGGAATATTTCGATATCGATGCCACGCTGGTGCGTCTGGGCTGGGTCATATTCAGCCTGCTGGGCGGCAGCGGCCTGCTGGCCTATATCATCGCGGCCATCATCATGCCTGAGCAGCCCTGCTAAGCGCGAAAGTAATACAAGTCGTAATATATTTTTATCTATATACAGGAGGCAATCATTATGTCTAAAGTTATCGGTATCGACCTTGGTACAACCAATTCCTGCGTAGCCGTGATGGAAGGCGGCGAGGCAGTCGTTATTCCCAACGCGGAAGGCAACCGCACTACCCCGTCCGTGGTGGCATTCAGCAAGACCGGCGAGCGTATGGTGGGTCAGGTGGCAAAGCGTCAGGCCATCACCA
>CAKTGD010000180.1 GCA_934561335.1 uncultured Oscillospiraceae bacterium | reverse complement strand
GTGTCCGGCCAGCTGAACGCCGAGAACTTCGCCATGGCCTTCGGCGATGTGTACACCTTCGGCCCCACCTTCCGGGCCGAGAACTCCAACACCCAGCGCCACGCCGCCGAGTTCTGGATGATCGAGCCGGAGATGGCCTTCTGTGATCTGGCAGGCAATATGGACGTGGCGGAGGCCATGATCAAGCACATCATCCGCCGGGTGCTGGAGCGCTGCCCCGATGAGATCGACTTCTTCAACAGCTTTGTGGACAAGGGTCTGCGGGAGCGGCTGGAGCATGTGGCCTCCTCCGATTTTGGCCGCGTCAGCTACACCGAGGCGGTGGAGATCCTGAAGAAGAACAACGACAAGTTCGACTATAAGGTGGACTGGGGTACCGACCTCCAGACCGAGCACGAGCGGTATCTGACCGAGCAGGTCTATAAAAAGCCGGTGTTCGTCACCGACTATCCCAAGGAGATCAAGGCGTTCTATATGCGCCTGAACGACGACGGCAAGACCGTGGCCGCCGCCGACTGCCTGGTGCCCGGTATCGGCGAGATCATCGGCGGCAGCCAGCGTGAGGAGCGTCTGGAGCTGCTGGAGGGCCGCATCCGCGAGCTGGGCATGAACCCGGAGGACTACTGGTGGTACTGCGATCTGCGGCGCTACGGCTCCTGCCGCCACGCCGGCTTCGGCCTTGGCTTTGAGCGCATGGTGATGTACCTCACCGGCGTCAGCAACATCCGCGACGTGGAGCTGCACCCCCGCACCGTGGGCAACGCAGAGTTTTAATCAAAAGCCGTGCAACAACCTCAGGCGCATTGCCGCGCCGCCAAGAGATGAAAAAAGCCTCGATGCTTTCAAGCATCGAGGCTTTTTTATATCGCGTTTCCGCTTGCCGCTCAAGCGCTTACTTTTTATAGGGCACATGCCAGATAGTATCAGCATAGTCGGCAATGGAACGGTCGGCGGCGAAGATGCCGCTGCGGGCAATATTGATAAGGCTCATCCGGTTCCACTGCTGCTGATCGGCATAGGCGCGCACCATGCGCTGCTCCGCCTCGGCATAGGCGGGAAGATCGGCCAGCAGCATATACTGGTCGGCCGGACAGTCGCCGCCGAACACCAGACGCTGCCACAGGTCTTCATAGCTGACACCGTCGGAAAAGCCGGTTTTCAGCTGGTCGATCACGCGGCGCAGCATGGGGTCGCGCTCATATAGCAGGTGGGGATCGTAGCTGTGCCGGAGGTGGGCTACCTCGTCAGCCTTCAGGCCGAAGAGGAACATATTCTCGTCTCCCAACACCTGATGCATCTCTACATTGGCGCCGTCCAGCGTGCCCACGGTCAGGGCGCCGTTCATCATAAACTTCATATTTCCGGTACCGCTCGCCTCCTTGCCGGCGGTGGAGATCTGTTGGCTCACCTCGCTGGCGGGCATCAGCATCTCCGCCATGGAGACACGGTAATTCTCCAGAAACACCACTTGCAGACGGTCCTTACACACGGGATCGTTGTCGATCTGGCTGGCAAGGGAGTTGATGAGGTGGATGATCCGCTTGGCCACAGCGTAGCCCGGTGCGGCCTTGGCGCCGAAGAGGAAGGTATGGGGCGTGAAATCCATGTTGGGATCGTCCCGCAGCTGCTGATAGAGGTAGATGATATGCAGGGCGTTCATCAGCTGGCGCTTATACTCATGCAGGCGCTTGACCTGCACATCGAAAATTGCATCGGTGTTCAGCACCACGCCCTGCTGGCGGTTGGCCCACTTGGCAAAGGTCTCCTTGTTGGCCTTTTTGATCTGGCCGAGGCGCAGCAGCACCTCCTGATCATCGGCCCAGCGCTCCAGCCCCTTCATCTGCGCCGCGTGGGTGAGGTACCCCTCCCCCACCGTGTCCTTCAGCAGCGCGTCCAGACCGGGGTTGACCTGACTGAGCCAGCGGCGGTGATCCACGCCGTTGGTGACATTTTTGAACTTATCCGGCTCCATAACATACTGGTCATGGAACACATCATGGCGCAGAATGTCGGAGTGCAGGGCGCTGACGCCGTTAACCGCCATGCCGCCGGCAATGCAGAGATTGGCCATGTGCACCGCGCCGTCCCAGATCACGGCCATGCGGGCCACCTTTTCCATGTCGCCGTGGTAGAATGCGGTGATCTTCTCCTGATAGCGGCGGGCAATCTCCGTCATGATCTGCCAGATGCGGGGCAGCAGCCGTTCGAAGAGCTGCTGAGGCCAGACCTCCAGCGCCTCCGCCAGCACGGTATGGTTGGTATAGGCCACGGAGCGGGTGGTGATATACCATGCCTCGTCCCAGCCCAGACCCGCATCATCGATCAGGATGCGCATCAGCTCCGGAATCACCAGCGCAGGATGGGTATCGTTGATCTGGATCACGTTCTTCTCATGGAAGTTCTTCAGCGTGCCGTAGTGCTGGATATGACGGCGGGTGATGGACTGCACCGTGGCAGACACGAAGAAATACTGCTGCTTGAGACGCAGCGACTTACCCTCGTAATGGTTATCCTCGGGATAGAGCACCTTGGAGATCACATCGGCCATGGCCCGCTCCTCGCCGGAGCGAAGGTACTGCCCCTGAGAAAACAGCGTCATGTCGATGGGCTTGGGGGATTTGGCATCCCACAGGCGCAGGGTGTTCACATGGTCGGTATCGTAGCCGGCGATCTCCATATCACAGGGAATGGCCAACACACGGGTATAGTCCTCATGCACCACCATCAGGTGGCCGTTGTCCCAGCGGGTGCGGACGGTGCCGCCGAAGTGGACTTCCTCGGTTTCCTGGGGCTTGGGCAGCAGCCACGCATCGCCCAGCTGCATCCAGTCGTCGGGCAGCTCCACCTGCTGACCCTCCACGATCTTCTGCTTGAAAAGGCCCAGCTCATAGCAGATGGAGTAGCCGGTGGCGGGGATCTCCAGCGTGGT
>CAKTGD010000179.1 GCA_934561335.1 uncultured Oscillospiraceae bacterium | reverse complement strand
ACCAGATGCCGGGACTCGGCGTCAAACTCATGCTGCTTGTCCAGCCGGGTGCGGCGGGCCACATACACCTCACAGCCAATGACCGGATGAATCCCCTCCGCCTTACAGGCGCGGTAGAAATCAATGGCCCCGTACATGGCGCCGTGGTCCGTGATGGCGCAGGCGGTCTGCCCCATCTCTTTGACCAGCTTCGGCAGGTCGCGGATGCGGCAGGCGCCATCCAACAGGCTATACTCCGTATGGACATGGAGGTGGGCAAAAGCCATTACTGTGCCTCCAGCTCAGCGAGCATGTCGCACAGCAGTTCCACGCCAGAGACCACCAGCATCCGGCAGTGATGCGTCACGCCAAGCGCACGGGCAGCCGCCGTACCCTCCAGCTCCTGATCGGCCAGCAGCTCACGGCAATTTAGATGCTGGAATTGCTCAGTGAAGCGGCGCTGATATTCCTGCGCCAGCTTTTTGGCACGCTGCTTGCCTTCGGCGCCGTTTTCACGGGTATGGGGACGGGCAGCGCCCAGCACCATCACGCCGCCGCTGACAACGCCGCAGATATTCCCGCAGCTCATGCCTCCGCCAAAGCCTCCGGCAAGCGCCATGTACGCAGCCTCTGTCAGGCCGGTCACGTCCTCGAAAGCTGCCAGCACAGCCTGCGCGCAGTTCAAACCGCTCTCATGGGCCTTCATCGCCTTTTCGCATCTCTCCATTTTCGTCATAGCTTTCGTGCCTCCTCCATAATCTTTCGTATTCGATGGTTCAAGCAGGATTTGCTGATCGGCGGATCAAACAGCGCTGCCAGCTGAACCAGCGACAGCTCCGGGTTTTGCAGCCGCAAAAGCGCCGTCTGCTGGATCTTGTCGGGCAGCTGCTCCAGCCGGCCGGTTTCCTTCAGCTTTCCGATGGCCTCCTGCTGGGCCGCCACCGCGTCCAGCGTCTTATTCACATTTGCCATGTCGCAGTTCATAGCGCGGTTGGCCCCGTTGCGGATCTCCTTATCCACCTTGGCCGTCATAATCTCGGTGGCGGCCACCGGCGCGCCCAAGGTGGTCAGTATGTCCTCAATATGCTCGGATTGCTTAAAATAAATCACGGCGCTGCCGCCGCGCATCACGCTGCGGGGAAGAAAGCCCATTTCCTGCATAAGCGCAGATACCTCACGGCTGGCCTGTACATGGGAGGTGGACAATTCTAAATGGTAGCGCTTCTCCGGGTCGGTAACGCTGCCGCCAGAGAGAAACGCGCCGCGCAGGAATGCAATGCGGCAGCAATCCTCCTCCAGCAGCGCGAAATTGACATGCAGCACCAGCGACTGGCGCGGATCATAGCCCAGTGCATCCACGATGCGGCGCAACTTCTCCGCATCGGTGATCTGGAAGATCAGCTTGCCGCCGGGCAGCTCATCCGCCGGCAGCCGGTCAAACTTCACATTAAAGGCGCGCTGAAAAAGGCGGGGCAGCCGGGCGGCAAACTCCTGATTCTCCGTGATGATGCGCACCTCCTGCATGGTGAAGGTATTGCAGTACAGCAAAACGCCATAACATTCAGCACGGGCGCAGCAAAGGCGCTGCACCGGCGTGCGGCAAAGCTCAGACTTTGCCTTGAACGAAAACGACTGCATGGACGCTCCCTCCTTTATGGGCGGTCTTTCTCCGCATATTCCTCATAAATGGTCATCAACTCATGGGCCAGATGGCCGGGATTATGCCGCACAAGGCCGTTTTCAAGGCTGGCCATCGGGCAGCGGATCAGCTCCACGCCCAGATCACGGCACCGCGCTTCATCGAACCGGATCGGCTCCGCACCCTCCTGCGCATAGCGGCGGGCAATCGTCTCGGGAATCGGCATGGAATTGACCAGACACAGCTGAAATAGTCCCTGGCAGCTATGCTTGAACAGCGCCTGAATGTGGTCGGCCGCCGTATAGCCCTCCGTCTCCCCGTCCTGGGTCATGATATTGCAGACATAGAGCTTCAGCGCCCTGCTCTCACAGATGGCGCTGACAATGCCATCCACCAGAAGATTGGGAATGATGCTGGTATACAGGCTTCCGGGCGCCAAAACGATCATATCGGCGTCCAGAATGGCCGCCACCGCCTCGCCAAGGGCCTTGGGATGCTCCGGCAGCAGGCGGACAGAGCGGATACGGCAGTCCTGCTCCTTTTTGCAGTAAAAGATGTGGGATTCGCCCAGCACCGTAGCACCGTTTTCAAAGGTGGCCTCCAGCCGGACATTTTCGTTTGTCACCGGCAGCACCCGGCCCGTGATGGCCAGCACCTTGCTCAGGCCGTCCACCGCCTTGTCAAAGCTGGGCATAATATCATTCAGTGCCGCCAGCAGCAGGTTGCCCAAGCTCTGTCCCGCCAGCGAGCCGTCCGAAAACCGATAGGCCATCAGCTGCGCCATCAGCGGCTCGCAGTTGGCCAGCGATTGCAGGCAATTGCGGATATCGCCGGGAGCCGCCATTCCCAGATCCTCGCGCAGCATACCCGTGCTGCCGCCGTCATCCGCCACGGTCACAATGGCGGTAATATTCCGCGTATAGAGCTTTAAGCCGCGCAGCAGCGTACTCAAGCCCGTACCGCCGCCGATACCCACCACTTTCGGGCCGTTTTCCGGCGGAATATGATAGAAATAGTGAGACATGGACACGCTCCTTTTATTCCTCAGCGGGAGATATCACGGTGGCTCTCCGTTACGGAGAAGCCTGCCGCCGCCAGATCCTGCGCCAGACGATGTGCGACCGCCACGCTGCGATGGTGCCCGCCGGTGCAGCCCACCGAGACCACCAGCACCGTTTTCCCCTCTTCATTATAAAGGGGCAGCAGATACAGCAGCAGCTTTTCCAGCCGGGACATAAATTCAGCCGTCTTGTCCGAGGCAAATACATAGTCCCGCACCGCCTCGTCCAGCCCCGTTCCCTGCTTCAGCTCAGGTACATAA
>CAKTGD010000178.1 GCA_934561335.1 uncultured Oscillospiraceae bacterium | reverse complement strand
TAGCTCAGCTGGATAGAGCGTTTGACTACGAATCAAAAGGTCGCAGGTTCGAGTCCTGCCGAGGTCACCATTTTGAAATCGGCACCGCAAGAGATTGCGGTGTTTTTTGTTTTTCTGATTAAAATAATCTTTTCTAAGAAAAAAGAACCGGCCATAAAACCGGTTCTGAATAAAGCAATAACAAAGCATTGACGCCGAAAGCTGCCCCTGATACTGCTAACGCATTATCAGGGGTATTTTCATGCGTTATATAGAAATATGAGTATGAGTAAAAATTACAGGCTGCGGATTTTTTTGCGCAGCGGCAGAATGCTTGCCGGGCTAACAGAAAGCTCGTCCATGCCCATGCGTACAAATTCCTTCGTCAGGCTCAAATCAGCGCCCAGCTCGCCGCAGACGCCGCACCAGATGCCTGCTGCATGCGCTCCCTGCACCGTCATTTCAATCAGACGCAGAATTGCAGGATGATGTGCATCAAAGAACGGCTCCAGCTGCTGATTCTGACGGTCTATTGCCAACGTATACTGGCTCAAATCATTCGTACCGATGCTGAAGAAATCAACTTCCTTAGCCAGCTCCGCACTAATCAGTGCTGCTGCCGGCGTTTCAATCATAATGCCGACTTCCATCTTCGGGTCGAAGGATACGCCTGCATACTTCAGCTCTGCCTGTACCTCGCGCAGAATTTTACGCGCCTTGCGCACCTCTTCTACGCTGATAATCATTGGGAACATCACCGCCAGCTTGCCATATGCGGAAGCACGGCAGATAGCGCGCAGCTGCGTAGCAAACAGCTCCGGTCTTTCCAGGCAGATACGGATAGCGCGATAGCCCAACGCCGGATTTTCCTCCTGCGGCAGCTCGAAGTAATCAGCCTGCTTATCAGCGCCGATATCAAGCGTACGTATAATAACACGCTTGCCAGCCATTGCTTCCGCTGCCAGCTTATACTTTTCAAACTGCTGCTCCTCGGTCGGATAATCCTTGCTTTCCAGATAAATGAACTCGCTGCGGAAAAGTCCGATGCCCTCTGCATCGTTCGCCAGCACACTGGCCAAATCACCGGTGCCGCCGATGTTGGCATATACATGCACCTGCTGGCCGCCGCCGGTGATGCTCTTTTTACCCTTGAGCTCCTCCAAGAGCTTTTTATGCTGTGCATCCTGCTCCATCTTCGCCTTGATACGCTCCAGCGTTGCCTCATCAGGATCAACGAAAACCTCACCGGTATAGCCATCAACCGCTATCAGCTTGCCGTCATATTCTTCACCGATGCTGCTGCCGGTGCTGACAACTGCAGGAATACCGATCGTGCGCGCCAAAATTGCCGTATGCGAATTTACACTGCCTGCCGCCGTCACAAAGCCCTGCACACGTGATTTATCAAGCTGCACAGTTTCGCTTGGAGCCAGGTCGTCTGCTGCCAGAATATAACGGCCGCTGCCGCTTTCCCAGCTGCTGCCTGCATCACCCAGGCAGCCAAGCACCTTGTTGGAAATATCCTTTACGTCGGCAGCGCGTGCACGCATATAATCATCTTCCATCGAAGAAAAAATCTCAGCAAAATTTGCCGCCGTTGTCTGCACTGCATATTCCGCATTAACCTGTTGCGTGCGGATAATCCCCTCTACAGACTCAATATAATCAAGATCCTCCAGCATCATCTGATGGATTTCAAAAATAGCGGCATTATCTCTGCCTACATCTACAACAGCCTTTTCATAAAGCTCTGCCAGCTTGGCTATTGCCTCCTGACGCGCTGTCTGAAAGCGTGCTACCTCAGCCTCGGCATTCTGCACCTTACGGCGTTTAACCGCAGCTGCATTACGGCGCAGTACAGCCAAGGTTCCCAGCGTTACGCCACCGCAAACGCCCTTGCCCTTTAATGAAAGCATTTTATCACCTCGCGAAAAATCTCTCTTACTGCGAAATTACAGATTAACCTTGAAGAAAGCCTCTAAAGCTGCTGCTGCTGCGTCCTCATCCGCACCCTCGCAAGTAACGGTAATCTCTTCACCCTTTTTAACGCCCAGGGCCATAACACCGAAGATACGCTTCAAATCGCCTTTTTTAGCACCCTTAGCAATGGTGGTGCTGCTGGCAAATTTAGCAGCCTCTTTAACGAGCAGTCCTGCCGGACGTGCATGAATGCCTGCTTCATCAGTAATAACATAAGTAAATTGTTTCATTTTTATTTCCTCCGTTTCGCTAATAACAATATTCTGCCGCTAAATTCTTAAAATCCTATTTTTGTTTTTATCTTTTTCTCTATCTGTTATTCGTTCACGTTCTGTTTAACAAACCCCATAAGCACAGCTGCCAGTACACTTCCTGCTGCCAAAGCTGCAAAATACATCGGCCAGTTCTGCACTACGCCGAAAACAAATACGCCGCCATGCGGTGCCGGAACGCTGCAGCCAAAAGCCATGGACAAAGCACCGGCCACACCGCTGCCCAAAGCACAGGTCGGAATTACACGCAGCGGATCACTTGCTGCGAAAGGAATAGCGCCTTCGGTAATGAAGGACAGGCCCATAATAAAGTTGGTCACGCCGGACTGACGCTCCTTAGAAGTAAATTTGCTCTTAAACAGCATAGTGCACAGTGCAATTGCCAACGGCGGAACCATACCGCCGATCATAACGGAAGCCATGATTTCACTGCTTACAGCGCTGCCGTCAGCTGCAGCCAAAGAAGCAGTACCGAATACATAAGCTGCCTTGTTCAAAGGACCGCCGAAATCGATGGACATCATAGCTCCCAACACAAAGCCCATCAGCACCTTACTTGTTGTGCTCATGCTTGCCAGCGCACCTGCCAGCCATTGGTTGAAGGCTGCGGTCGGCGGGTTGATAACGTAGGTCATCAAGATACCCATAAGCAGCAGGCCGATAACAGGATACAGCAGAATCGGCTTCAGACCTTCCAAGCTGTCAGGCAGTACACTGAA
>CAKTGD010000177.1 GCA_934561335.1 uncultured Oscillospiraceae bacterium | reverse complement strand
GCATCGACGGCTCTGTGGCCGAGGATCGCAAGGTGGGTCTGGGTCACGGCAATCTGGGCGCCATGCTGCTGAGCGACGAGTCCAAGTGCTTCGCTTTCCTGGCCGGTCACGAGTCCTTCGCCGCCGCCGAGGGCGCCATCGGCATCGTGAAGAATGCCAACAAGGCCCGCAAGCAGCCGCTGCGCGTGATCCTCAACGGCCTTGGCAAGGACGCTGCCCAGATCATCAGCCGCATCAACGGCTTCACCTATGTGCAGACCCAGTTCGACTATTATACCAGCGAGCTGAAGATCGTCCGGGAGATCCGCTATTCTGAGACGGAGCGGGCCGATGTCCGCTGCTACGGCGCGGATGATGTCCGCGAGGGCGTGGCCATCATGCACCACGAGGGCGTGGATGTGTCCATCACCGGCAACTCCACCAACCCCACCCGCTTCCAGCATCCTGTGGCAGGCACCTACAAGAAGGAATGCATCGAGCAGGGGAAGAAGTACTTCTCCGTGGCCTCCGGCGGCGGCACCGGCCGCACGCTGCATCCCGACAACATGGCCGCCGGTCCCGCCAGCTACGGTATGACCGATACCATGGGCCGCATGCACTCCGACGCCCAGTTTGCCGGCTCCAGCTCCGTCCCCGCACATGTGGAGATGATGGGCTTCCTTGGCATGGGCAACAACCCCATGGTGGGCGCTACTGTGGCTGTAGCCGTAGCGGTTGAAGAGGCTGTAAAGTAAATTACCATTGCACTGAAAATATCCCCCGACCAGCCGGCCGGGGGATATTTATTGGCTTATAAGATCAGCAGCAGGCCGATGGCGATGAGCAGCTCCTCATCTGCTTTTTGCTGAAAGAGAAAGAAAAGCAGGAAAAGCAGCAGCAGGTCGCCTGTGTCCAGATCCTCCAGATGTAGTGCCGCCAGAATCCCTTTGCCAAACGCGATTTCAGGAGGACGCTGGGGCGGGGGAGGCTGCGGCGTCTGAACAGGCGGCGCGGTGCCTTTTGGGGGCGGCGGGAGCGGCGTATCATCCATGGAGGCGCGGATATAGCTGCCCCGATCCTCGTGACCATAGCGGTTATACAATGTCCAGCCCTCCCTCCGACAAGAAACGCTTTCCCACACAGATCAGATGTGCCAGCTTTGCCGCACGCTCTACCTTGGGCTGCTTTTCCTCTTTTAAAAAGGGCCGCAGCGCGTATAGAAGCTGTGTTGTCTCGCTGTTGGATTGCCGCAGCTCCTGCACAAGGGGAAGAAATCGAACCAATGCCGCAGGGTCAAAGCTGCCGGCCGGCGGCGAAGATACGGGATCATTTTTTGGCGGCGGTGTGCCGGTCTGTGCCGTGCTGCCGGAAAGCTGCTGCGCCATCTGAAGGATCCGCGCCATTGCTGCCGGGTCGTTGAGCATGGCATTCAGCTTGCGCTCCATGTCGTCCATACTGCCGCCTCCTTTTCGTTACTGCTGCAATTGCTGGCTTAACCGTTGCAGTAAGCTCCGCCCCTCACTGCTGGAGAGCACCGTTTTCAGCAGCTCGACCATCTCCGCGGCGCTGGTGTTTTCTCCCTGTGTCATGGCCTTTTGGAGCTGTGCGCTGTTTTGCTGCCGGATCAGCGCCATCAGCGCCTGACCGTCCGGGGACTGGGCCATGCGCTGCACGGTGCTCTCATCGGTATGCAGTTGGGCCGCCATCTGTTTCAGGTCCATATTTCCACCTCCACACCGTAATATATGTAGTCGGAAGCGAAAAAGTGCCAGTCCCGCAGGACTGGCACAGTGATATGTATGCAATTGTGTGTCTGCGCGGCGTATGTCCCGCTGTCAGAGGCTCATCCCGTAATCGCACAGCTTTTGCAGGGGACAGTCCTGACATTTTGGCCCCCGGGCCATGCACAGTGCCCGGCCGTGCAGCACCATCCGGTGGCAAAAGTCGCTGGACTCCTCCGGCGGAATCGTCTGGCGCAGCTGCCGCTCCACCTTCAGCGGGTCCTTGCTGCCGTCCGTAATGCCCAGCCGCCCGGTGATGCGGATGCAGTGCGTGTCGCAGACATAGCCCTCCTTGCCGTAGATATCGCCCAGAATCAGATTGGCGGTCTTACGGCCCACGCCGGGCAGGCGGAGAAGATCGTCCATGTTATCCGGCACCTTGCCGCCAAAGTCACGCACAAGCATCTGGGCACTGCCCACAATATCGCTGGCCTTGGCCCGCCAGAAGCCGCAGGATCGGACATATTCGCCTACCTCGTCAGCCGTGGCGGCCGCAAATGCCTCCAGTGTGGGAAAGCGGTCGAACAGTGCCGGCGTCACCAGATTTACCCGGGCATCGGTGCATTGCGCCGCCAGACGCACTGAGAAGAGCAGCTCATAATCCTTGCGGTAGTCCAAAGAACAGGCGGCATCAGGATACAGCTTTTTCAGTTCCGCGATGATGGAATGGATCTGCGAATGGGTTTTCATGGGCCTCACCTCGCTGCCATTGTATCAGACCTTGCGCAAAAAAGCAAATGGTGCTATACTGTAGCAACAGCATTTCCGAGGAGGTGAGCACATGCGGCCATTGGCAGACGAAATACGGCCTCAGACACTGGACGAGGTGGCGGGACAGAAGCATCTGTTGGGCGAGGGTGCGCTGCTGCGCCGCCTGATTGAAAACGGCGCCGAGGCAAATCTGATCTTCTATGGCCCTTCCGGCACAGGAAAGACGACCATCGCCAATATTATTGCCAAGCGGACGCAAAAGGCGCTCTATCACCTGAACGCCACCACCGCCAGCCTTTCGGATATCAAGGCCATCATTGCCGATGTGGATACCATGATGGCGCCCAACGGTATTTTGCTCTATCTGGATGAGATTCAGTATTTCAATAAAAAGCAGCAGCAGAGTCTGCTGGAATTTCTGGAAAACGGCAAGATCACCATGATCGCCAGTACAACGGAAAATCCCTATTTTTACATTTATAACGCGCTGCTCTCC
>CAKTGD010000176.1 GCA_934561335.1 uncultured Oscillospiraceae bacterium | reverse complement strand
GACCGGCTGGGCCTGAGCCAGCTGCACCAGATCCGGGGCCGCGTGGGCCGCTCCGGACGGCGGGCCTACGCCTATCTGACCTACCGGGCCGGCAAGGTGCTCAGCGAGGTGGCCTCCAAGCGGCTGTCGGCTATCCGGGAATATGTGGAGTTCGGCAGCGGCTTCCGCATTGCCATGCGGGATATGGAGATTCGCGGCGCCGGTAATCTGCTGGGGCCGGAGCAGTCCGGCTATATGATGAGCGTGGGCTACGACATGTATCTGAAGCTGCTGAACGACGCGGTGCTGGAGCAGCAGGGGAAGCAGGCGGAAATCACGCCGGAATGTGCCGCCGACCTGACGGTGTCGGCCTTTATCCCGGAACGGTATGTGCCCGCGGCTGAGCAGCGGATGGATCTTTACCGGCGGATTGCCGCCATCCGCACCGACGCAGACGCTGCGGAGCTGACCGATGAGCTGCTGGATCGCTTCGGAGATGTACCGGCGGCGGTGAAGGCACTGCTGGATGTGGCGCTGCTGCGCGCTGCGGCGGCCCGGGCCGGTATCTGCGACATTACCCAACGGGGCAGGCAGCTGGTGTTTTCCTTCGGCCCGCAGCCGGACATTGCCGCTGTGGCCGCCGTGTGCGGCATGGCCTGCTACCGCCAGCGCTTGCAGCTGAGCGCAACGACTCAGCCGAAGCTGACGCTGTACTTGCCGCCCGGTGAGGAGGCGCTCTCCGCCGCCGGAAAGCTGGTGGAGGAGCTGGCACTGCGGCATACGGAGGAGAAAACGTGACGTACTGCCGCCGTCCCCGACGGCAGAACCGATAGAAAATGGCGGAAGAGAAAAGTTTTCGCCGTAAAAAAACACAAGGAGGAGTACACATGAAGAAAGAGACGCTTAACATGATCATCCGCTTTCTGATGGGTGCGGCGGTGTCCATGCTGATCTGTGCCGGTATGATCGCCAGCGGCAAATGGGTCAGCAGCAAGCCGCTGATCCAGCAGGCCAGCGGCCTGAAGGGAACGGAGATAGTGATGACCGTGGACGGCGAGGAGATTTCGGCGGAGGAGTACCTGTATATGGCCAACTATTCCGCCCGGAGCCTGTCCTATTACGGTATCACGGATCTCAATACCCAGCTGGGCGAGGGCTATACCGCCGCCGACTATGTGGCCGAGCAGGCGCAGTCCCAGGTGGTGCAGCAGGCGGTGATCCGCAAGTGGGCAAAAGAGATGAATGTGACGCTCACGGAGAATGACCAGACTGCTCTGGCCAACAGAAAGGAGAGCTTCGGCGGCGAGGGCGGCTTTGAGATGCTGCTGCGGATCAACGGCATCGATGAGGCGCTGTTCGATCAGGTAAACGCCACCTCCTGCCTGTATGAAAATCTGTATAAGACCTATTGCGGCGAGGACGGTGAAATGCGGCCCAGCGACAGCGACCTGACCGCGCTGGCGGAGGAGCACGGCCTGATGACCGCCAATGTGCTGTATGTGGGTACCGCTCAGCTGGACGACGCGGCCAAGGCGGAGGCCAAGAGCCTGATGGAGGATTACGCCCGCCGGCTGAAGGAAGCCGACGACAAGGAGGCGGCCTTTGCCGCGTTGGAAACGGCGGAAAATGTGGCCTCCTATACCGGCGCGACCTATGACGCCTGCGAGGAGACGGTTCTGAACACGGCGCTGGCCGCGCTGGAGCCGGGACAGGTCAGCGATGTGGTCGAGGATAACGCAGGGTATTTCGTGGTTCTGCGCTGCCAGACCGACCTGAACGCCGCAGCCGAGATGGCGTTCGGCGAGGATCTGTCCGCCCGCATGGCGAATGCGGAGGTGGTGTATAATGAGGCGGTGTACAATAAGATCGATCTGGCGGCCTTTTATACCAAGTTTTCCGCCGCGCAGCAGCGGCTGTCTCAGCAGCTGATGCAGGCGTGACGGAATCGATATGGTTGTTTTGACGAAAAACGGCCGGAAGTTCTGCCACATATGACAATTTTTCAAGAAAACTGTTTTTACGATTGACATATGTTAAAAAATTAACTATTATAGAAGTGATGGAACACACTTCGTGTGCTGAAAAATATTTCCAATTTTTTAGGAGGAACTCATTATGAAGGATCTGTATGTTGTCAACTGCTGCCGTACCGCTATTGGCTCTTTTGGCGGCTCTTTGAAGAATACTCCCGCCGCTGAGATGGGCGCGATCGTTGTCAAGGAAGCACTCAAGCGCGCCAATGTGGCACCTGAGAACGTGGACGAGCTGATGTTCGGCTGCATTCTGACCGCCGCTCAGGGTCAGAACGTTGCCCGTCAGGTTTCCATTAAGGCCGGTATCCCCTATTCCGTGCCCGCCTACACCGTGGGTATGGTGTGCGGCTCCGGCATGAAGTCCGTCATCGAGGGTGCCCGCTCCATCCTGGCCGGTGATTCCGACATCGTGGTTTGCGGCGGTACCGAGAACATGAGCGCCGCTCCCTTCGCCTCCATGGACGCCCGCTGGGGCGCTCGTATGGGCGACAAGAAGCTGGTGGACACCATGATCAAGGACGGTCTGTGGGACGCTTACAACAACTACCACATGGGCACCACCGCTGAGAACATCAACGACATCTGGGGCATCACCCGCCGCGAGCAGGACGAGTTCGCCGCCGCCTCCCAGCAGAAGGCAGAGGCCGCTCAGGCTGCCGGCCGCTTTGACGATGAGATCGTTGCCGTTCCCGTCAAGGTCAAGAAGGACATGGTTCCCTTCGCCAAGGACGAGTATCCCAAGGCCGGCGTTACCGCTGACAGCATTGCCAAGCTGAAGGGCGCCTTCCCCGTGGGTCCCGAGTCCCCCAATCCTCAGGTGGTACATACCTTCGAGGTCACCGGCGCGCAGGATGCTGCTGACAAGGGCACCCAGCGTGTGACCGCCGCCAACGCCTCCGGCATCAATGACGGCGCTGCCGCCATCGTGCTGGCCTCCGGCGAGGCTGTGGAGAAGTACGGTCTGAAGCCCATGGCCAAGCTGA
>CAKTGD010000175.1 GCA_934561335.1 uncultured Oscillospiraceae bacterium | reverse complement strand
TAACAATGTTATAAAATCTGCAAAGTTCCGGCATGATCTTCTCCTCGCTTTTTCCGTGTTCAAAATCGCATCATCATCATTTGCTCCGGTAATTCTATTATGCCATATTATTTTTCTAAGTCAACAAAGAACGTTTTTCTTGAGCAAAAAAGTTATGCCGACACCAAATCTTCCCGAAATGTTTAATCAGCATCGGACAACCGATGTTACCATATGGTATTTCACACCTATCGATTGGCAATATTACATAGTTATAGACTATTTAAGCAATTATATTTTATGTAAAATTACGAAATAAACATGGCATCGCCGAAGGAGAAAAATCGATATTTTTCCCGCACGGCCTCCTGATAGGCGGCCAGAATATGCTCTCGTCCTGCCAGCGCCGAAACCAGCATGATAAGAGTGGACTCCGGCAGATGAAAATTGGTGATCAGTGCATCCGTCGCCTTAAAGCGGTAGCCGGGATAGATAAAGATATTCGTCCAGCCGGCGCTGGCTTTCATCGTGCCGTCTGCTTCCACCCATGATTCTACCGTGCGGCAGGAGGTAGTACCTACGCAGATGACACGGCCGCCGTTGGCGTGGGTATTGTTGATAAGATCGGCCGTCTCCTGCGGGATCACACAGTATTCGCTGTGCATCTCATGCTCGGTGATTTCATCTTCCTTTACCGGACGGAAGGTACCCAGGCCCACATGCAGCGTTACATAGCCGATCCCCACGCCCATGGTACGGATTTTTTCCAGCAGCTCCGGCGTGAAGTGCAGGCCTGCAGTGGGCGCAGCGGCACTGCCGACCACCTTGGAGTACACGGTCTGATAGCGCTCGCGATCCTGCAATTCCTCCTTGATGTAAGGCGGCAGCGGCATCTTGCCAAGACGGTCCAGCACCTCCAGAAAGATGCCTTCATAATCAAAATGTACCAAGCGGTTGCCGCCGGGAAGCTCCTCTGTAACCTCAGCGGTCAACTGCCCATCGCCAAAGGACAGCTTTGCCCCTTTGCGCATCTTCTTGCCGGGCCGCACCAGACATTCCCACGTTTTTTCGCCCCGGTCGATCAGCAACAGCACCTCACAGGCACCGCCGCCGGGGAGACGCTGACCCAGCAGACGGGCGGGCAGCACCCGGGAATCGTTGAGGATCAGGCAATCACCGGGCCGCAGATATTCCGGCAGGTCAAAGAAGTGCTTATGCTCCCATGCGCCGGTGTCTTTATCCAGTACCAACAGGCGGGAGGCGTCACGCCGTTCAATCGGGGTCTGGGCAATCAGCTCCTGAGGCAGATCAAAATAGAAATCATGTGTTTTCATACTATCGCTCGTTTCCAACAGTTTTAGCATATCGCAATATAATATCATACCATATTACCGGGGCTTCTTCAACCTTTTTCTCCTTGCAGGACTGTGTGCAGGACTGTGTGGCCTGTGGAAAAGCCCCGGTGTATATAACTGGACGATATCTTGCGAAGATGAGGGCCCGCGCCGCAGGCGGATGGTTCTTGTGAGGGCGGGACAAAAAAGTATCCTCAGGCAGACTGCCTGAGGATACTAAAATGTATCAGAATACGCGGCGTGCCGTCAGGTAACGGCTGGCGTAATAACTCTCGCTGAGGCTGGAGATGATAACGCCGCGGCTGCTGGAGGCATGAATAAACTGACCACCGCCAACATAGATACCCACATGACTGGCTGCGGAACTGGTGTTGTAGGTGCCGAAGAAGAACACCAGATCACCGGGCTGCAAATCGCTCATAGACACCTCGTAGCCGCTGTTCAGCTGCGGGGTAGCGCCGTGAGCCAAGCTGACGCCGAAGTTGGAAAATACATGCATCGTAAAGCCGGAGCAGTCAAAACCGCCGCTTCCGGTACCGCCGTAGACATAGGGGACACCCAAATACTGCTGTGCAAAGGCGACAATATCGCTGCTGCTGCCGTTGCCGGAAAATTCACTGTTGTCCTCGTTTGTGCCGCTGCCTGCATTCTCTGTGTTGGCCGGCGTCTTTTTGGCGGGAGCTTTTGCCTTGGGCTTGGGTGCTTCCTTCTCCAGGGTCAGATCCAAATCGTCACCGGTGACATAGCCTGTCTTGTCGCCGCTCTTAATGGCAAACCAGCCGTTGTCCAGTCCTGTGACCTCTACGCGATCACCATTTTTCAGGGTTGACAGAACCTCACTCTCTCCATTGGCTTCTTTCAGAAGAGGAAGCTCATCTGCGTCAACCACACCATAGGTTTCAAAGGAATCTGTGCGCTTCAGCAGCTCTACATATTCAGGGGAGATGAAGCCGGTACAGTCGTTGTAGCTGATGCGGAACCAGTCATCCAGATCCTCCATCACGGATACGATGGCATCGAGAGGAAGCAGAATATAGACATTGCTCTCTTCGGTGGGATCAAAGTAAAGGGGGATATCCTTTTCTGTGATTTTACCCACTGCCTTCACCTTGGTGTCGCTGGGAAGCAGGCGGGGCAGCTCGGGCTTCTGACCCTGGGCCTCAAGCCCGGAGGTCAGCGCGGTGGTAAATACGGCGCTGTCCTGCGAAGAGAGGACAACCGTGCTGCCGGAGGATGCCCATGCACACACGGTTGTGCTGCACAGTACGGCTGCGGACATCATTGCCGCAGCAAGCAAACGATGATTTTTTGCTTTCATAGGCAGCCCCCTTACAGCTTGCCGGACAGTGCACGCTCCAACCAGATGGAGCCCACATCCATGGCGGCGTACAGACTGTTTTTCTCCGACTTCTTTACCACGCGATCACGGGATTTCAAGTTGGGGTCAGTCAGCTGCAGCTGGACGGATACACGGGTGGCCACGTCCATATCCTTTTCCTTTTTGCTTTCAAGGATCTGGAACATCACAACATATTTATCCGCCATGGAGCCATAGTAGATCAGGTTGTCAACACGCCGCAGGGGGTGGTTTTTATAAACAAGGCCTTCGCCTTTTTTTACATCTGCCATTGGGTTGATTACCTCCTGTTAACAAGAATTGCATAAC
>CAKTGD010000174.1 GCA_934561335.1 uncultured Oscillospiraceae bacterium | reverse complement strand
CCTTTTGCCACAAAAATTGTGAGACCGCCTACATACAATTTGATGATGTTGACGCTTTTTACAATGCGGTGAACGGAGCGCTGTGCAAAGTGAGGATGCCATGCTATACTAAAAATTATGTGGGGAGGGATGTTAAATGCACTATAGGTCGGTAACAAAGGGGATTTTCCTGGCGCGGCCCAATCGCTTTATCGCGCATGCAGCGATAGAAGAAGGGGATACGATCTGCCATGTGAAGAATACCGGGCGGTGCCGGGAGCTACTGGTGCCCGGGGCGGTGGTTTATCTGGAAAAGGGGACAAGTCCCGGACGCAAGACGGCCTATGACCTGATTGCCGTGGAGAAAAACGGAAAGCTGATAAACATGGACGCGCAGGCCCCCAACGAGGCGTTTGCCGAATGGGCCATGCAGTTTGAGCCTGCGGCGATTGCCGTACACAGAGAGTTTACGTTTGGCCAATCGAGATTGGATTTTTGTCTGGAAACGCCGAAAGGCCTGCATTTGGTGGAGGTGAAGGGCGTCACACTGGAGGAGGACGGACACACGCGCTTTCCTGATGCACCGACGGAGCGAGGTGTGAAGCATCTGCATGAGCTGATGCGGGCGGCAGCGCTTGGCCATCGGGCCACAGCCTTTTTTGTGATCCAGATGGCGGACGTGGTGGATTTTGCACCCAATGACGCCACGCATCCGGCCTTTGGCGCTGCGCTTCGTCAGGCGAGAGAGGCGGGGGTAAATGTTGCGGCATACTGCTGCCGCGTAACGCCGGAGAGCATGGAGATCGACCGGCCGGTAAAGATAATACTGTAAAAAGGCACAGGCGGTGCCGGATGTGCGACAAAACGCTTGAACGCCTGCAAGGCACAGCCTACGGAAATCGGAAAACCGGAGTTGTCATTGATAACAAGAGCGCCCGGGCGAAAAGCTCAGGCGCTCGCAGCGAAAACGGTAGATTACGGCATGTTTTTATGATGAAATGTTTGTATATGCCGGGAAATATACAGATCCATATATATATTACAATAAATGATTTCCGCTTGTGAGACAAAATTTCACTTTACACGGCAATAGAGCGGCAGAAATACATGAACTGGCAAATAGTAGAATGTGTATCCCAGCAGTTTTATGAATCCTGCACTACGACTGCGCCGCCTTTAACAGATAATAGGTAATGCGGGCGGTCAGCCCCCAGAGAGGGTAGGGGAGACCGTGATAAACCGGTACCTCCATCCTGCCATCCCCCCATGGGTAGGCAGGGGAGATATGCACCGCGTCATAGGGGAAGTCCGGGCCGATCATGGGATGCAGCGGATAGCGGTACAGCGTGGGAGGATGCGCCAACAGCCATTGCACCGGCACAAGAAAGGTATCGGCAACTTCGTCGGGGTTGGGACACAGACGGTGCAGCGCGGCACTGCTCAGGCTTGCCAGTACCGGGTGCATCAGCGCTTCGGAACGCAGATGCAGAAAATCCGGCAGGCCCAGCACGGTGATATCCTCCGGAGCGATGCCCAGCTCCTCCTGCGTTTCCCGCAAGGCGCAGGCAACGGGGTTCTCATCCGATTCCATCCGGCCGCCGGGGAAACAGACCTCATGGGGCTGGCGAATTCCGCCGGAACGGACCTCATACAGCAAGCACAGTCCCTGCGGCGTTTCCACCAGCGGAACCAGCACCGCATATTCTTTGCGGCTGCCCAACAGACCGGGCTTATGCCCCTGAAAAGCATGGTAAAAATCGGAGAGATTCACGCAATAGCACCTCGCTTTCTATGTTCAACCAGTATAGCATGAATGAAACGGCTTTTAAAGAAGAAAAATGAGCCTCATCCGAAGATGAGGCCCATTTAACCGATTTCAGCAGCCGCAGCCGTTGTTGCAGCCGCAGCCGTTGTCATTGCCGCCGCAGCCACTGCCGCACCCGTTGCCGCAGAACAGGAACAGCAGGATGATGGCGATGATGATCCAGCAACAGCTGTTGCCGCCAAAGCAAGAGTTCTGATTACACATAGCGTAACCTCCTATGAAATTTCAGACCCGAAGTGAGGTCTCATTCCATAGTATGCCAGTGGCGGAAAAGTGTGAGAGCGGGGGGCGGGTTATTCCTGGCGGATGCGGGAGATGCGATAGCTGAGGGTGAGGAGCGTATCCACAAAGTGGATATCCTCGGAATACACATCATCCGGAACGGAAATCTCTACATTGGTGAAGTTCCAGAAGCCCCGGATACCCAGCGCCACCAGCCGGTCAGCCAAAGGCTGCGCAACATTCTGAGGAACGGTCAGCACCGCCACGGTGGGGTGATGCTGTGCCGCATAGGCCTCCAACTCGTCCATAGAGCGGACGGTGACACCGTTGATCTCGTCGCCCACCAGCGCGGGGGAGACATCAAAAGCGGAATCAAGATGAAAGCCTACTTTGGCAAAATCAAAGTTTTGCAGCAGTGCGTGTCCCAGATGGCCGGCACCGACAATAATCAGCTTATGGTCATTGTCGATTCCCAGAATATGGCCGATTTCGGCGCGCAGCTCGGCAACATTGTAGCCGTATCCCTGTTGACCAAACTCACCAAAGCAGCTGAGATCCTGACGGATCTGCGAGGCGGTGATATCCATTTTGTCGCCCAACGAGTGAGAGGAGATGCGGACGACCCCTTTATTGTATAAATCGTCAAGATAACGGTAATAGCGAGGCAGACGATGAATCACTGCATCAGAGACTTTTTGCTTTTTCATAAATTTTACCCTTTGATTGTCCCATGAGATTCAGAATTTTAATACTATTTTAGCGCATTACCCTCTGATTGTCAACTTTTTTAACAATCTTTTTTGAAAAATTTTGCTTTACTTTAGAAGAATTACTTGTTATAATAGATGAGCATTTGAATTTGGCAATGATATGCGCCCGTAGCTCAGATGGATAGAGCGTTAGACTCCGACATTTCAGGCATCTCCAGTTGAGATATGGCGCAAAGCCTTGCCGCACCTGCGTTTGCGGGAACGGCA
>CAKTGD010000173.1 GCA_934561335.1 uncultured Oscillospiraceae bacterium | reverse complement strand
CCGGACGCCTATCTGCTGGGCGAGGTGTGGGAGGACGGCAGCAACAAGATCGCCTACTCCCAGCGCCGCCGCTACCTGCTGGGCCGTGAGACCCACGGCTTGATGAACTATCCCCTGCGCACCGCGGCCCTGGGCTACCTGCGTGGCGGCAGCGCCGCCGCTTTCCGGGACACCATGGAGGAGCTGCGTGAGAACTACCCCCCTGCCGCCTTCTATGGCGGGCTGAACATTCTGGGCACCCACGACACCCCGCGCATCCTGACGCTGCTGGGGGCCGATGAGATACCGCAGGACAAGGCGGCACGCGCCGCCTTCCGCCTGACCCCCGCCCAGCGGCAAACCGGTCTGCGCCGCTTGACGCTGGCCGCCATGCTGCTGTTTACCTTCCCCGGCTCCCCCACCGTCTACTATGGCGACGAGGCCGGCATGGAGGGCTTTGAGGACCCCATGAACCGCCATACCTTCCCGTGGGGACGGGAGGACGGCCAGCTGCTGGCGCTGTATCGCACGCTGGGCGCTTTGCGCCGCCGCCGGCCCTCTCTCCAAAAGGGGGATATCACCTACCTGACGGCCGATGACGGCCTGCTGATCTATTCCCGCCGCTGGGCGGATGAGGTCACCTATACGCTGCTGAACACCGGCTCGCTTACCAGGGCGGTCACGCTGCCTTGGCCCGGTGCGGCGGCCCGGGACGCCGTGAGCCTGCAGCAGTTTCTGGTGCGGGACGGCCAGCTGCATCTGGAGCTGCCCCCTTGCGACGGCCTTGTGCTGATCTGACCCTTGAGGGAGGATGTTTCACGTGAAACATCCTCCCTTTTTTCGTTTTCCCCGTGTTTCACGTGAAACATTCCTTCAAATTTTTTACAAAATTCATCAAGCACCGTTGAAAAAAGTATTGAAAGCTCTCTAGTTTGTGGTATACTGAATTCATTACTGAATGTGAGGAAGAAACCGTGGCAAAGATTATAGCGATCGTGAATCAGAAAGGCGGCGTGGGAAAGACCACCACCTGCGTCAATCTGGCAGCAGCCGTGGCCCAGCAGGGCAAGCGGGTGCTGCTGTGTGACTTTGATCCGCAGGCCAATGCCACCAGCGGCATGGGCGTGGATAAAACCGTGTCAAACGGTATTTATGACGTGATCATCAACGAGATGGACACGGAAAAGGCCATCGTCTCCACCCCCTATGGCGACGTGCTGCCCAGCAGCAAGGCGCTGGCTGGCGCCGGCGTGGAGCTGATCAACATGGAGGACCGGCAGTTCCTGCTGAAGCGGGCCCTCAGCCGTGTGGCGCAGCGGTACGACTTCATCTTTATCGACTGTCCGCCCTCGCTGGAGCTGCTGACGCTTAATGCGCTGTGCGCCGCCCACTCCCTGCTGGTGCCGGTGCAGGGCGAATATTTTGCGCTGGAGGGTCTCAGCGACCTGATGAACACGGTGCGTCTGGTGCGGCGCAGCATGAACCCGGAGCTGGCCATTGAGGGCGTGCTGCTGACCATGTATGACGGGCGCACCAACCTGAATATTCAGGTGGCGCAGGAGATCAAGCGGTTCTTCCCCGGCAAGGTCTATGCCACCGTGATCCCCCGCAACGTGCGGCTCAGCGAAGCCCCCAGCCACGGAAAACCCATCTGCGGCTATGACCGCACCTGCCGCGGCGCGGACGCCTATGCCGCGCTGGCTGCGGAGTTTTTGAAGAAAAACCCCTGACGGGCCTGTCCCCCGGGTGAAAGGAGTACAGAGCATATGGCGAACAAAAAAGGTCTGGGCAAGGGGCTGGACGCGCTGCTGGGCGATGATTTCGCCAGCGAGCAGGAGGTCAAGAGCAGTCTTTTTCTCCCCATTTCCCAAGTGGAGAGCTGCGCCGGACAGCCCCGCAAGCAGTTTGATCCCGAGGCGCTGGCCGATCTGGCGGATTCCATCCGGCAGCACGGCATCATCCAGCCGCTGACGGTGCGCAAGCTGCAATCCGGATACTATCAGATCATCGCCGGTGAGCGGCGCTGGCGAGCCGCCAGAATGGCGGGCCTAGCGCAGGTGCCGGTGGTGGTGATTGAGGCCGATGACCGCAAGGCCATGGAGCTGGCCATGATCGAAAACCTCCAGCGGGAGGATCTCAACCCCATTGAAGAGGCCGACGGCTATCGGGTGCTGATGGAGCAGTACGGTATGACGCAGGAGGAAACCGCCCAGCAGGTGGGAAAATCCCGCAGCACCGTGGCCAACGTCCTGCGCCTGCTGCACCTGTGCGGCGAGGTTCGCACGCTGGTGGAGGAGGGTAAGCTGTCCGGCGGACACGCCCGGGCGCTGGTGCCGCTGACGGCGGAGCTTCAGAAGAAGGCAGCCGCCGCCATTATGAAGGACGCCCTGTCCGTGCGCCAGACCGAGCTGCTGGTCAAGCGGCTGAGCGCCGAAAGGGCGGAAAAGACCGTCAAAACCGGCGGCGTGGACTACGCGGCCGAGGCCGCCCGGGAGCTGACCGCGCGGCTGGGCCGTCCCTGCAAGATCCTGACCGGCAAGAAGAAGGGCCGTATCGAGCTGGAGTACTACGGCGTGGACGATCTGAACGCCCTGCTGGATGCCCTGCATCAAATCAAAAAATAACTGTTTCACGTGAAACATTCCCCTCCCCCGCGGTGCGGGAAAGCAATTCCCTGCGTAAAAGAATCCAAATCTGAAGATATAAGAGGTAATCCGTCATGCTTGACATCAAATTTGTCCGGGAGAACCCGGAGGTCGTAAAGGAAAACATCCGCAAGAAGTTTCAGAACGCCAAGCTGCCGCTGGTAGATGAGGCCATCGCGCTGGATGCCCAGCGCCGCCAGGCCATCAACGAAGGCGAGGCGCTGAAGGCAGAGCGCAACAAGCTGTCCAAGGCCAACGGCCCCCTGTTCGGCAAGCTGAAAAAGTGCACCGACGAGGCGGAAAAGGCCGCCCTTCAGGCCCAGATCGACGCCAACAACGCCGCCGTCAAGGCGGACGCTGACCGTATGGCGCTGCTGGAGGAGC
>CAKTGD010000172.1 GCA_934561335.1 uncultured Oscillospiraceae bacterium | reverse complement strand
AGTCAAAAACATCAACCGCGTGCTGTTCGACTACACCACCAAACCCCCGGCAACCATCGAGTTTGAATAATTTCCACCAACTTGATTTAATCGAAAAAGCCCCCCGCCAGCTCTTACTGGCGGGGGGTTGTGTATATAGGAGCAGCCATTCTGAATTTCCGGGCGGTTCACTTCTGGTGGTTGGAACTAGTAAGAGAAGCGAACGGTTAGAAGATGTGATATAACAATAAAGTTGAATAAACTAGATATATTTGATATAATCAGTTTAATAGGAAATAGAGTTCGTGGGATAGGGTTGTGATTTTAAGCATAGAGAGCTTTCCTGCGGACGACTGGATGCAGTCCTTCCGTCATGTGTGAAAATGATAGTCGCGAAAATTTCAGGGATTATTATGAGGACGCTTAATGAAAGGAGAAAAAATGGTAAAGACTAAATTTCAAGACACGTTAAAAAGCGGTTTGACTGGGGTCGCAGATGCTGGGAAAAAGATTGTGGACACAGCAGAATACGGGGCTGCTGCAGCAATCAGCAAAGGCAAAGAACAGCTTAACAAGGCCAGCCAAAAGAAGGATGAAGCACTTTCTTCGCAGCAGATGGTTGACATTCTGGATGTTTGCTATGAAAAAGCACTACAGGGCATTCCAAAGGTGAGTAAGTCGGTTGATGAACTGGCAGAAGATTACTCATCGAAATACCCGACAGTAGAAAAAGCGGCAAAGGCGTTAGTGGCAAATCAACTGGTAAAGTGCACGACATCAGGTTTTCTTACGGGACTTGGTGGGATAATTACACTTCCGGTTGCAGTTCCTGCTAATGTGAGCAGCGTCCTTTATGTGCAGCTCCGCATGATTGCTGCGGTCGCTAAACTGGGCGGTTATGCACCCAATACCGATCAGGTTCAGACACTGGTCTACGCTTGTATGACCGGGCAGGCGGTCGCGGATGTTTTGAAAGGCACAGGTGTCAAATTAGGCACGAAAATCGCAACTGCAAGCATTGAAAAAATCTCAGGTGCCACATTGACTCGAATTAATCAAAAAGTAGGTTTTCGATTAATTACAAAGTTCGGTCAAACTGGAATCATCAATCTCGGAAAAATGGTTCCATTGGCTGGCGGTGTAATTGGTGGTGGATTTGACCTTGTGACAACTAACATCATTGCACAGAACGCCTTGAAGCTATTCATCGAAACAACCGTGGAAGGAAGTGAGCAAAATGATTCAGACACCATTGGGGATAATTGAAATAACTAAAGATGGAAAGAATGTCGATTGCACAATCAGAAGCGTACCGAACAATAAACACTGCCCAAAACTAAATTGACGATTTGCAGTTTTGATTGACTATATTCCAGATGGGCAGGAGCACACGATTTCGTGTTGTATAAAAGGGTATCGAGGGTCAAAAAACGATTTTACGGAACCGGATGAAAGAGTAGATATGAAAAGCTTCTGCAAGGGGACAACAAAACTTTCGCTTGGACTATTCAGTGATACTCCGGACGAATGGGATAAGGCACCAGATGATATAATGGATTATTGGACGGAATACCTGAAAAATGGTGTGCGGTATCATATTCGGGCAGGTGCTAAGCAAGCGATGTATCCTTTTGGTATAGCATGGAACGAGCACAGCAATGACAAGGACGAAGTTCAAACAACGTATGGTGCAGACCCAACGAGTTGGTATAATGAACTATGCGACAAGGAAAAAATGGTGTATCGTTGCGTGACACAGGAAATCGACAAGTGAATCCATACGATTTTTCCCGGAAGCGTCATCAGACAAATAGGACGGCGAAAGCAAAAGAATTGCAAGGAGAATAACAGTTTCCTCACTTACGGACGAAATCGCATAAGCAGTTGCTGAAGTTTTCTCTGGTTCTTTTGGTCAAGGTGAAGGCTACTCGGCAGACTATTGTAGGAATATAGCTGGTAGAATCGAACGCAGAATAATGAAGCCGAAAACAGGTTAAAAATCCGCAGATAATACGTTATAATACTCACAGAAATTCCGCTAGTTGTGTGATACTATCCTGATACCAAAAAATCAGCAAGTCACATCTTCCACGGCAATCTCATAGAAAGGTGAACATCCAAGAATAGACTTACTAAATAAATTTGTTTAGTAAAAGTCTGAACTTGCCATGTTTGAATAACTAAACCAGCCCGGATAGGGAACGGATTTGCCGTTCTCTATCCGGGCTTATGTGTATTTGCGGGAACTTCCCCGGCGGTGTTATCTTATATCAATTCCTCCAAAATGGCGTTTTGCACCACAAGACCCTCCGGGGTCAGGGCGAAGGTATCGTCCTGCCAGACGGCGTAGCCGTGGGCGACGCATTGGCGCATAAAGGCGCGCTGGGCGGCGGTAAGCTGCCCGCCGCGGGCGGCGTACTGCGGCAGATTCAGCCCCGTGCGCAGGCGCAGCTGCATCAAGAGAAAATCCTCTGCCGTGCAGTCGCCCTCCGGCTGGGGCTGCACCGTGCCTGCGATAAACCCCTGCACATCGTTGGGCCAGTAGCTGCGCAGGGCGCCCAGACAACTGTGCGCGGCGGGACCCAGCCCCAGGTAATCGCAGCAGTTCCAGTACAGCAGGTTGTGGCGCCCCTCGTGTCCGGGGCGGGCAAAGTTGCTGATTTCATACTGGCGGTAGCCCTCCTGTTCCAGACGGCGCACCGCGTACATGTAAAAATCGGCGGCCTCGTCCGGGGTGGGCAAGCCGTCGGGCGGGTATTTGGCAAACGCTGTACCCGGCTCAATCTTTAACAAATACGCGGAAATATGCGTGCAGCCGCCGTTTTTTAAAAGTGCCAGCGTGGCGTCAAACTCTGCGTTGCTGTAATGGGGCAGCGCCAGCATAATGTCGCCGCAAATTTCCGCAAAGCCTGCCTTTTGCGCCATCGCCAAGGCGGCGGACGCCCCGGCTGCCGTGTGGGTGCGCCCCAAACGGCGCAGCTGGGTGTCGTTGGCGCTCTGCACGCCAAAGCTGATGCGGGTCACGCCCGCTGCACGAAAGCCGTCCAGCGTTTCCTG
>CAKTGD010000171.1 GCA_934561335.1 uncultured Oscillospiraceae bacterium | reverse complement strand
CCAAAATGCTGTTGTCAAAGAGCGTCACATCCTGAAACACGATGGAGTAGAGACTCATCAGCTTTTCCGGGTCGATTTTGGAGACATCCATGCCGCCCACGGTGATACTGCCACGGTCAATGTCCCAGAACCGCGCCGCCAGACGTGAAACGGTGGTCTTGCCGCCGCCGGAGGGACCGACCAGCGCCGTGACCTGCCCCTGCTTCGCCGTAAAGGACACATCCCGCAGCACCGCTTCGCCGCTCTGATAGGAAAAGCCTACATGGTCGAACACGATGTCGCAGTCCCGATTGGTCAAAGCCTCGCTGCCGGTCTGCACGGGGCAGTCCAGAAGCTCATTCATGCGCTCGATGTTGCTGTTGGTGCCGATGATGGCGGCAAGGTTTTGCAGCGTCCCCTCCAAGGGGTCATACAGGCGGGATACCACCAGCAGGAACATGAAAAAAGTCAGAACATCCAGCTCGCCCTTCACAAGCCCAGCCGCGCCCACGAGGGCGGTGGTGGCGATGCCCAGACGCAGGACAAGCCCTGCGGAAACCACGAAGACAGCCGTTCCCAGCTCGCTTTTGATGAGGCGGTGCTCCACCGCACGGATTTTCTTTTCCAGCCCGGCAAGGTAGCTTTTTTCGGCGTTGTTGGCGCGCAGGTCGGGCATAGCCTCCATGCACTCCTGAATGCCGTCCTCACAGGCGACCTTTGCCGCCGTTGCCTTGCGGGAGAGCCTTTTCTGTACGCCGGAGGCCAGTGCGACAATGGCAAACGCCACAGGCAGCGGCCAGATGGCGGCAAGCGCCATGCGCCAGTTAAAGAACAGCATCGACACGGCGATGACCGTGGTGGAGAGGAGTGCGCCATACAGCGGCGCAACAAAGTGGGATTGGCTCTGCTCCAGCACGGCGCAGTCGTTCATGATGGAGGAGGTCAGGTCGGCAAGATCCTTCTTTCCGAAGAAGGAGAGCGGGATCTTCCGCAGCTTCTCCGCAAGCCCCACCCGGCGCACGCCGGATTCCACATAGGTGACAAGAAAGGTGTTGTCGTATTCAAGCCGTGTGCAGACCACAATGAACAGAGCCGCCGCGACGCAGCCTATCGCATAGAACGGGATTCTTTTTACCGTCAGCGTGCCGTTCATAATCTCGCCCACCAGCAGATACAGCAGCCCCACCGGCAGCATAAAGGAGATGTTTTGCAGCGTACAGCTTAAAATACCTTTGATACTGTCCACAGCGCCCTTGCGGGAGAGGGCGTAGCGTCTTTGTAAATACTTTATCATCACTCAGGCCTCCTTTGCCACTTTCCACCGGATGGACTGCTGATAGTCCCGCCACATGATTCCGAACAGACTGCCTTTTTGTCCGGACAGCTCCGCAAAGCTGCCGTCCTCCACAAGCTGACCGTCCTTCAGCACAAAGATGTGGTCGGCGTTCACAATGGTGGACAGCCGATGGGCGATCATGATGACGGTTCGGCCCTTTGCCAGCTCCTTGAAGGCGGATTGCACCTTCGTCTCATTGTCGGGATCAGCAAAGGCGGTTGCCTCGTCCAGAATCAGCACCGGCGCGTTTTTCAGCATGGCGCGGGCGATGGCAAGCCGCTGTGCCTCGCCGCCGGAGAGGTAGATGCCCTGCGAGCCGATGACCGTATGCACGCCGTCCGGGAATTTCTCGATGATGTCCATGCACTGCGCCGCACTCAGTGCCGCCAGCACCTCCTCGTCTGTGGCGTCCGGCTTGCCCATGCGGACATTGTCCAGAATGCTCCCCTTGATGAGATGGCTGTTCTGGAACACGAAGGAAACGGTGTCCATCAGCTCGTTTTTGTCGATGTTTTTCACATTCACGCCGCCGATGGAAATGCTGCCGCTCTGCGTGTCAAAGAAGCGGGCGATGAGTGCCGCCAGCGTGGATTTTCCGCCGCCGGAGGGGCCGACAAACGCCACCGTCTGACCCGCGGCGATAGAGAGAGAGATATTCTCCAGCGCATTTTTTGCGCCGTCGTAGCTGAAGGTGACATTATCGAGCGTCACAGAGCTGTTCTTGGGATACTGCGGGGCGTTTGGCTGAGAAAGCGACGGACTTTGCAGCACACTGTCAATGCGGGTGATGGCGTCCTGCACTATCATGCCGTTCTCGCTCATGAACATCAGCTTGGTGAGCGTCACGGAGATGACCGGCGTGATGATGATGTAAAAGAGCAGGTTCAGCAGCACGCCGCCGTCCGCACCGCCTTGGGAGAACAGGAAGCCACCTGCGACCAGGAACACAAACACGCTGTTGACCGCCAGCGTATAAAAGGTCATGGGCCAGCGCACCTGCTTGGTGTAGGAGATGACCCAGCGTTCATAGTTGTCGATGGCGCCCTTGAATTTTTTGAAGGAGAACACCGTCTGCCCGAAGGTCTTGACGACGGGAATGCCCCGGACATACTCCACCGCTTCATTAGACATATCCGCCAGCGCGTTCTGATACTGTGTCATCTTTTCCTGCATTCCCTTGCCGGTCATGCTTGTCATCACGGCAAAGGCAAGCGCAACCGGCACGAGGCTCAGAAGCCCCAGCCGCCAATCGAAAACCAGCAGCAGCGCCAAAAGTCCCGCGATGGTCGCCATAGCCTTGGCCTTGTCCGGTAGCTGGTGGGCAAGATAGGTCTCCGTCGCTCCGGCCGTCTCCGAGATGGTGCGGCGCAGCTTGCCGCTGCCAAACTGCTCGATGGCGCCCAGCGGCAGGGTGGCGATATGCTTCGTCATGGCAAGGCGCAGGTTGGTTGCGATGCGGAACGCCGCAAGGTGCGAGCACATCAGCCCCGTGATATAGGTGAGCACTGCGGCGACGGCAAACGCCACCGCCATCCAGCCGTAGCGGGTTACATGGACGGCATTTTCATACTGCGGTGCGACCTCGATGACCTCCCACAGGATGCGCCAGATATACCAAAACGGCACCAGCGCCAGCAGCGCACCGGCGGCGGATAGCACCCACGAAAGGCAGGTCAGGATTTTGTTGAGGTAAGATAACGTAACCTTTTTTGCAGAGGGTGTTATCTTACCTCTTTTTGATGTATGTTAGATAG
>CAKTGD010000170.1 GCA_934561335.1 uncultured Oscillospiraceae bacterium | reverse complement strand
GTCAGGCCGTTGGTGTAGGCGTAGCCGATGTAAGGCTTCATGCTGTCGGAAACATCTGTAAAGGGGATCTTCCATGTTCCGGCTTTGGCCTCTTCCTCTTTGCCCAACAGACGCACCAACATGATAATGGCCTGATTCCGGGTGGGCGTCTTGTCCAGGTCAAAGATAGGCGTGCCGTCTGGATTGGTGCCAGTTCCTTTGAAAAGCCCCAGTTCATACAGAGCCTCCGCCGCCTCGGTAGCCTCGTCACTTGCGGCAGCCGCAAAAGGAACGAGGCTAATAATCATAACCAGGGTAAGAATGATACACGATAATCTTTTTTTCATGGCGAACCCTCCTATTTTGATATAAACAGTATGATAGCATATTTTCCAAAGGATGTCTAATATCGAAGACATAAAACATCTCTTTTTCTCTTAAACTGTTAAAGAAGAAAGAGGTGATTGTGTGCAGTTCGATAACTTTGCTGTTGGAAAGGCTATTAGAGACCTCCGCAAAGAAAAGGGAATTTCCCAAGATGTGTTGAGCGGCTTTGCGGGAATTGCACGCACCCACCTGACAATGATCGAAAATGGGACGAAACAGGCAAATTTTGAAACGCTGTGGAAAATCGCATTGGCTCTTGATATTCGTCCCAGCGAACTGGTCGCCAGGATAGAAGAAGAGATTGAAAATCATACTTGAAGGGCAGGGTGATCCTGCCCTTTTTTCTTTCCTGTTAGCATGGTATAATCGTGAAAACGGCGTGGGAGGTGGAAAATATGGCATCACCAATACCAAATAGCGACCAAGGCGGCAAACGCCCCGGCTAGAAGTTCAAATCCCTGTTGGTGTGGCAGTATCTTTTGAAACACACAGACGATGACCACGCTGCCAGCTCCGAGGCCATCAAGGAACATCTGCGGGAATACGGCATTACCGCAGACCGCCATTCCATCGCCCGCGACATTGACGCTCTGAATGAGCTTTTTACCATCGACGCGGCTGCTGAAATTGATGATCGTGACCGTCTGAACTACGAAATCATCTACGACACCAGCAAGCGGGGCTACAAGATTATTGGTCGTCCCCACGACTTTGAAGAACTGCGGCTTCTGGCTGAGTGTGTCCGCGCCTCCAAATTCATCTCCCAAAGCCAAGAAGAACATCTGCTGACCACCATTGAAGACCTGTGCAGCGAAAGCCAGATTGAAGAGCTGCACAATGAGGTCTATCTGGTAGGCCGCAACAAAACCAGCAACAAGTACATCATGGCTTCCATGCTGAAGATCAATCAGGCAATCAAAGCCAAGCGGAAGATCAGCTTTAAGTATCTGAAATACACCCTGAATGACTGCTCCACTCAGGTAGCCAGAGGAGGCGGGAAAGACTACATCCGCAGCCCTTACAAGCTGATTATCAACGACGGCAACTACTATCTGTTGGCATATGACAGCGAAAAAGGAAGCATGATGACCTACCGCCTTGACCGTATGCAGGGAGTTGAGATCGTCAATCAGCCGAGGGACGGAGCTACTTCCTACGACAAAATCGACATGAGAACCTACACGCAGCGTGTTTTCTCCATGTTCGGCGGAGAAGATAAGTTTGTCAGCATCCGCTTTACCAACGATCTTCTGGACACCGCTGTGGAGCGTTTCGGCAACGGAGAAGAGGTTTTCTACCGCCCAGATGACAAAGGGCATTTTGTTGTATCTGCCCATGTGGAGATCAGCAAGCAATTCTACGCATGGGTCTGCGGATTTTACAACAAAGCCAAGATCATCAATCCTCCCAAAGTGGTGGAGGGTATGAAAAACTTCCTCAATGAAATCTCCAACAGATACGAAAGTGAATGAAAGATAAAGCAATCCTCCAGAAAGTTGAACCTTCTGGAGGATTGTTGTCAAAAGTTGATGCCGTAGACCGATTAAAACCAGTTAGTGCCTAACTATCTGCATCCGCTCCTGTTTAAGACTTCTGATAATGTTGATTTCATTCATGTCTTTCTTCAAGTCCGTGGTCAACATATTCAAATACCCTTCCGTAATGGCAAGGCTACTATGTCCCAAAATCTTTTGGAGCGTCACAATAGACCCACCCATTGTGACCCACTTCTTTGCAAACGTGTGGCGGTAGCGATGGACGCCCGTCTTGTCCAGCCCTCTGGAATGGCTGTAATCCCACAATGCTGTGTAGTTCGCGCCCTTTGTCATCTTCTCTCCATAGATGGAGCAAAACAGCCAATCTTCCGAACCTCCGCCGCGATATTTCAGATATTCATGCAGGATTTTCACGATGTCCTCATTCAGCGGGATAATCAGCGATTTACGGTTCTTCGTGGTATTGATGTAAACCATATCGTTATCAAAGTCCAAATCCTTGATCTTGATGTTGATAAGGCTGTTTTGTCGGATTCCTGTTGATAGGAGAAAGTTGACAATCACCCAACTGCGGTATGTGACAAAACCGCATTTTCTAATGTTGGGCTTTTTCAACAGCCTCTTCAATTCTGCGTCGGTGTATGTTTCGATAGCTTCCTTGTCCGCTTTTGGAATCTTAATCTCAAAATAGGGCAGATATTCGCACTTCATAAAGAAGCGCATGAGCGTTTTCAAATCCCGCGCATACGTTCCCATAGAAACATCATTCAAATTGGGGTCATCCCGCAGCGCAACAATAAAGTCAGGCATTGTGTATTCGTCCAAGTCGGAAATCAAGGTATCCGGGGGAACACGCTTGTAAATCTGCTTGATGGATTCTCTGTAATGTCGCAGCGTTCCATCTCTTAAATTCCGAGATTTGCAGTCCAGAATATACTCTTCAAATCCCTCAGCAAATGTCTTATCTGTATCGACGCACATACGGATTTTCTTCATAATCTGCCCCTCCAAAAGCCAAAAAGCGGGAATCCCATCATTGAGATTTTTCTCGAAATGATGGGATTCCCGTTGTGCTTTTGAAATTGGATAGACTTCCGAACTTTTCAGAGGGAAAACCGAAAGTTTTTACCTCTTATTTTTTGCTCTCAGCCACAGCAACGGCCACAGCCACAGTCGCGCCGACCATGGGGTTGTTGCCCATGCCCAGGAAGCCCATCATCTCCAC
>CAKTGD010000169.1 GCA_934561335.1 uncultured Oscillospiraceae bacterium | reverse complement strand
GGAAAGTCCGGGCTCCACAGGGCAAGGATAACGGGTAACGCCCGCCGAAGGCGACTTCAGGACAAGTGCAACAGAGATATACCGCCCCGCCGGCATTCCCTCGGGCATGCGGCGGAGGTAAGGGTGGAAAGGTGAGGTAAGAGCTCACCCGATGGCGTGGAAGCGTTCATCGCTGTAAACTCTATCCGGAGCAACACCGGTATGGGGACAATGGTCGGCCCGGCCGTCCCCGGGGTGGCTTGAGCGTATCGGCAACGGTACGCCTAGATAGATGACTGTCAAGACAGAACCCGGCTTACAGATCGGCTCGCATGATATGAAAAAGGCGGCGGTATACGCCGCCTTTTTCAATTCGCAAAAGCCTTGCAGAGAGCTGCTTTGTCAGATTTGTGCAATATGTCTCTCAAATTGCGGATGCTTTTGTAATCAATGACACTTTACATTAGCGTGATAAAGTGGTAGAGTATTACCATACTAAAAAACAAGGCGCGGCAATGAATCCCGCGCCGGAAAAGGAGAAACAAAACATGAAAAAGTTTTTGGCATTGATGCTGGCGCTGATGATGGCGCTGACGATGGTGGCCTGCGGGAACAACCAGCCGACCGATGACGCAAACAAAGGCGATGCACAGAACGATGCGGATACCCAGCTGACCTATGCCGTAGAGGCAGGCTCCGCCGGTGAAGCCGTGGCCAACGAAAAGGGCTGGAAGATTACTTCTGTTGGCTCTCAGGCTGATGCACTGATGGAAGTGGCCTCCGGCACCTCCGATGCCGCAATCATCGACCTTTTGATGGCCGATGCCATGGTGGGCGAGAATACCAGCTATCCCGACCTGAAGGTGGGTGAGGAGAAGCTGACCACCGAGCTTTATGGCGTGGGCTGCCGCAAGGGCAGCGATCTGGCCGCCTTTATTAACAGTGTGCTGGCCGAGTCCTATGCCGACGGCTCTATGGCGGAGATCGCCAAGACCTACGGCGTGTCCGAGTCCGCACTGGTGGAGCAGCCCGCCGCGGCAGAGGAGTTTGTGGCCGCCGCTGAAGGTAGCGATGTGAAGTACATCCAGGACAAGGGCAAGCTCATTGTAGGTATTACCGAGTTCGCTCCCATGGACTTCAAGGATCAGGATGACCAGTGGGTTGGCTTTGATGCCGACATGGCCAAGAAAGTGGCCGAGAAGCTGGGCGTGGAGATTGAGTTTGTGGTCATTGAGTGGGATATGAAGACCAACGAGCTGGACAGCAAGAACATCGATTGCGTGTGGAACGGCATGACCCTGACCGACGGCGTGCTGGCTGCTATGGAGTGCTCCAACGCCTACTGCAACAATGCTCAGGTAATCATCACCAAGTAAGTTGCCGGATGACAAAAAGTATGCTATGATAGAATCTCCCGTGGCAGAGGGCGGAACGCGTCCTCTGCCTTTGGGCGGCTTTTGTGCCTGCGCTTTTTCATTATAAACAAAGGAGTTTTACCATGTTTTGGACCGTGACCCTCTCATTGCTGGCAGGTATGGGGCAGCTGCTGAAGCTGTTTTTCCTGACGCTGCTGTTCTCCCTGCCGCTGGGATTGTTGATCGCCTTCGCCCTGCGCAGCCGGTGTAGGCCGGTGAGCTGGTTTTTCAACATCATCGTATGGATCATCCGCGGTACGCCGTTGATGCTTCAGCTCATTATTATCTTCTACGGACCCGGTAAGTGGTTTGACAACAATATCTGGGGCCTTTTTGCCGATGGACGTATGGCGGCCTGCGTGGTGGCCTTTGTTTTGAACTATGCCTGCTATTTTGCCGTTATCTATAAGGGCGGTATTGAGGGAGTGCCCGCCGGACAGAGCGAGGCCGGTCAGGTACTGGGCATGACAAAGGGACAGATTTTCTTCCGGGTTACGCTGCTGCAAATGATCAAGCGTATTGTACCACCTATGTCAAACGAGATTATTACGCTGGTGAAGGATACCTCCCTTGCACGTGTTATCGCAGTGACGGAACTGATTAAAGCGGGTGAATCGTATATGAAATCCGCGGGTATTGTGTGGCCCCTGTTCTATACGGCGGTATTTTATCTGGCCTTTGTGGGCGTTCTGACGATTTTCTTCAACTATATGGAGCGTAAGCTCAGCTACTTCAGATAAGGAGGGATCACCATGGCGATTTTGGACGTACAGCACATCGAAAAGCACTTCGGCGATACCCCTGTGCTGAAAGACATCAGTTTCTCTCTGGAGGAGGGACAGGCGCTGAGCATCATCGGCTCCTCCGGCAGCGGTAAGACCACGCTGCTGCGGTGCCTGAACTTTTTGGAAACGCCGGATCAGGGCGTGATTTCCGTGAGAGGCAAGACACTATTTGATGCAGATGACCCGGCTACCCGCCGTGAGGCGGACATCCGCAAAAAACGGCTGCACTTCGGGCTGGTGTTTCAGAGCTTCAACCTGTTCCCCCAGTATACGGCGCTGGAAAATGTGACGCTGGCGCGAAAGCTGATGGCGAAAACAGAAAAAACAGGCGAGAGCGAGGCATCCATTCTGGCTGATGGCAAGGCGCTTTTGGAGAAGATGGGGCTTTCTGAGCGAATGGAGAATTATCCCCATCAGCTCTCCGGCGGTCAGCAGCAGCGTGTGGCCATTGCCCGTGCGCTGGCCATGAAGCCGGATATCCTGTGCTTCGACGAGCCTACTTCCGCTCTTGACCCGGAGTTGACCGGTGAGGTGCTGAAGGTTATCCGGGGGCTTGCTCAGCAGCACACCACCATGATCATCGTTACCCACGAGATGGCCTTTGCCCGAGATGTGGCGGATCAGGTGATTTTTATGGATGATGGCGTGATTGTGGAGCAGGGTCCTGCCCACCAGGTTATTGAGCATCCGCGGCAGGAACGCACCCGTCATTTCCTGGCCCGTTTTTCGGAAAAATAACGATAGGATATACGGCGCTTCTGTACAAAGAAGTGCCGTATGTTTTTTTGTGGGAGAACAAAGTGAAAAGACCACCTCTTCGCGAGGTGGTCTTGACAGTGAAAAAATGACAACAGCGATGGCTCAGACCTTCCATTCGACGTACAGTTCGTGCGCGGCGTTGGGATTGGCGGCGGACTTTGCGGCAGCGGCAGGGGC
>CAKTGD010000168.1 GCA_934561335.1 uncultured Oscillospiraceae bacterium | reverse complement strand
CCGCGCATCGGCGTCTGCTTGCCGTCATTGGGGATGCTTGCCGGTGCAAGCCGCGTTCTGATGAAGTCGGCAGCGTGGCGCTGAATGGTCTCCATACCCTTGTCCGCTATGTACTGCCTGTCCTGCTCACTCAAATGGAACTTCGCGCGGAAGGCGGATCTTTGCAGACGGGCAAGCGCTTGCTCAACTGTCGCCATGATCCCAGTCCCTATGATCCCGCAGCACAAGGGCCAGCTTTTCCCTCAGCTCCTCGCTGAACCCATCGAGCTCCGCAGTGGAGATCACGCCGTCAGACAGCAGGCTCAATAGGTTCAGCTCCATATTGCTGCGGCTCATGCGCATCACCACGCCGCCCCGCCTTTTGTCCTCGCGCATGCGTCTTTCCAGCTCCCAGAACTTCTCGGATGCTGGCCCGGTCCCTGAGAGCAGAGCGATATATTCGCGGTTCAACCGCTCCATATAGGCTTCCTGCCAGATGGGGAGACGGGATCTGAAAAGTCTCCAGTCCGCTTCCTTGATTTTATCCGCGGCACTCATTCCATCACCTTCCATCCCAGTTCCTGTATTTTGCGAACGAGATCACCCTTGTCCATTGTTCCGTCAGCAAAGGCCTGCTGAAGGCCCGGACCAAACGAGATGCTTGGAACGTCGGAATTGCCGTGCATATCTGCCAGTTCATTTGGCTTCCAACCGCGCAGACACCACAAGCGGCTTCCATTGTGATACTGCACGATGAGCCGCATAAGCGTATCTTGCTGCTTTTCCGTCAGGCGGACGCCGACCTCATGCAGTTCATTTTCCAGGTTTTGAATGATTTCCGTTGTGTGCAGACGGCCAATATTTTCATCCCATCTATGCTGACGCATGATTTTTTCCGCTTCTGTACCGCTGTATTCTTCCAGCAGAGCGGAATATGTGGCAGGGACTTTTTTATAATACTCCAGATCAAACCGCTCGCTCAAATTGAGGAACGAAAACGTCCCTAGCTTCTTCCCACGATTTTCGTTGGGATACGCTTTGCGCTGTCTTGGCGCACATTCTGCTGCGGTGGATTCCAGATTTCCGATAAAATCCGCCAGTGATTTTTCCACTGCCGATGCGGACGGTGCCGCATAAGAGAGGAAATTGTCAGGAACACAGTACGGATGATTGCCGAGTCCTTCCATCAACGCATAGAAGGAAAACATCTTGCCATAACCGGTGCCAACCAGTTCCTTCGATACGATGTGCCGATCCAGATCGTTGTGAGGCTCCTCCGTGTACAGTTCTTCGATTTCGTAAACCTGATAGGGCTGTACCTCCCGGCGGACGATGGCGGAAAAAGCAACGAGATCCTGTCGGCGAATACGGGGCGCTTCGCTTTTTAACTCCTGATAAACCGACCACACATCGCGCAGGGCGATGGCTCCATACAGATTTGCGCAGGCGGCAAATAGCGAATGGAGAAAATCGCACGCCTCTGTCGATAACCCCGCCTGCGTGTACAGCCGTTTCAGTGATTTCTCGGATAATGGCTTCGGGTATGACATATACAGCACCTCCGCTTTCTGTGTTCAGCGTTCATCCCGGTCGAAGCATTTCTTGTGGTATATCTACCATAGCACAGAATCGGGCCAATAAAAAGAGCAAACGTTGCTGACGCGTCTTTATAGGTTTGATTGCTCTCAAAAAAGAGCGATGGCTTACCATCAGTTTAGTATGCGGAAGTAAAAACTTCAACAACGCAATTTTTTAATGGATGAAAAAATGTGGCTGGTCTGCCAGATGGTGCCGCCCTTGAAGGTCTGGGGCGATTCCGTCAGCAGCGACCACATTTCCGTCATTTTACTGGTCCAGACGCCAAAGGCGTTGGTCAGATTTTCTACGATCCAGTTGTTATCCAAGTCTCACCACCCCCCCATAATTGTAATGACATTGTATTTACATTTTTTGATTTTGGTATATACTAAGGTTGAGGTGAATGCTATGAATACGATCAATGTCACATCTGCACCTAAGACTGCAACCTTTCAAATGCGGATCAATCCCGAAGTCAAGCAGCGTATGGAGGAGATTTACGCCCGTCAGGGCCTTTCCTTTACCGATGCCGTTAATATCTTCATTCAGCAATCCCTAAACATGGAGGGCCTGCCATTTCTGGCTTCGCCTGAGAATGCGGAATACATGAAGGCAAAAGCCATGCGCCGCCTGTTGGATGAAGCGGAAAAAGGCTGGAAATCCGCTGAAAAGGATGGCTGGGTTTCTGAGGAAGATGCTTACCGCACCCTTGGGGTAACGGAATGAAGCTAAGATATACGCCGGAGTCGCTATGCGACCTCCAGGAGATCAAACGGTATATCAAAAGTGAGCTTCACAACCCCACCGCTGCCAGTCGGATCACAAAAGCCATCCTTGATGGCTGTGCCCAGCTCAAGCAGTTTCCTGAAATGGGCGTTTCCATTGGAGCAAAGACCGGCTATGAAACCGATCTGCGGATGCTGGTGGTGGAAAGCTATATTGCCCTCTACCGTATTGAAACGGAAACTGTTTCTGTTGGCCGTATCATCAACGCCCGGCAGGACTATATCCGCATTCTGTTGGGAGAAGTTACCCCTTGCCACTCCCCATGACTGAAGTCAGGGGATTCTTGGTTCAGCGGCCGCAGCCTGCACAAGCGGGGTCATACATGGTCTCCCCAAGCGGATAAGTTCTGGCGGGTCCCACCCTACCATGTGTACGAGAGAGCTGTATCAGGCAGCGGGTGTCCGTTTCCTGAGCCCTTCTTTGAGAATATTCTGTGCCGCATTGATGTCGTGGTCGTGGAGCGCCCCGCATTCCGGGCACTCCCAGAGCCGAACCTGAGGTCTTTGGCCTCCTTGTTGCGGTAACCACAGCAACCGCAAGTCTGACTGGACGGGAAGAACCTGTTAATGATGACGAGTTCCTTTCCATACCAGTCGGCTTTGCAGGTAAGCTGTCGGCGGATTTCACCCCACGAGGCATCAGCGATATGGAGTGCGAGCTTGTGGCTCCGCATCATGTTCTTCCCCGACTGCGGGTTCTGGACAAAGGCTGAAAACACCCACAGCGGCCTGTATGGGAAAACTGTCCCCCGCCGTCCGGTGACGGCTTGCCTTTTTCCGTCAGGATTGGTATACTAAGCTTAGATTTTTTCATTCCGCGGGAAGGGGAAGCGTCATGCTGCATCAGGCTTTTAACGAAGTATACACCAAATTCAAGCTTCACTTTTATC
>CAKTGD010000167.1 GCA_934561335.1 uncultured Oscillospiraceae bacterium | reverse complement strand
CCCGCTGCTTTTCCGGCAGCGGATCGATCATGGCGGCGGTGAAGGTGGCGTAGATGTCGGAGTGGCGGCTGGGCAGCACGCCGCGCTCGGAGAGCGTCCGCAGATTCAGGTACACGGCGGAGAACCAGCCCTCGCTGGAATAGAGAAGGCTCTCCACCTGCGCATCGGAAAGCGCTGTGCCGCATCGGTGGGCGTAAATGGCAAGCTCTGTGTGGTTCAGGCGCAGCTGCTCCGTGCCGATCTGATAGATCTTGGCCCCCAGCCGCAGCGCCTCCGCTGCGGGCAGAAAGCGATCCCGGCTGGCGACGATCAGATGCACGTTTGCGGGCAGCCGGTTTGCCAGCATACAGAGAAACAGCGAGGCGCGCTTGTCCGTCAGCAGGTGGAAATCATCGATAAAGAGATAGCAGGTGGCCTCACCCGCCAGCGCATGGCAGAGATCATCCACCAGCAGTCCGCCGCCCGCGGCGTCCGTGGGGCAGGGGTATTCCCGCAGGAAGGGGAAGCCGGCGCGGGCAAACGCCTCCTGCACGCTTTTCCAGAAGATCGTGAGGTTGTCGGAATACACGCTGATGCGGATGATATGCACCGCCTCCACCTTGGCGCGTTCACCCAGATACCAGTTTACCGCCGTGGTCTTTCCGTAGCCCATGGGCGCCACCACCGTGGTCATGGCACAGCGGGAGATGGGCCGCAGGCTTTCCTGCAGCCGCTCGGATATGTAAATGGTGTTCAGATTCCATTTCGGTTTTGGCATAATGCGCACCCCCACGATTTCTTTCTCAAAGTCTCCGGCTCAAACGATGCAATTGCGGATATCAGCATCCGTATCTTCGCAGGCTCTGGATGTGATTTTTGCACCGATGCCAATGGGTATGAGACTGCCCTGCCTAGGCTGCGGTATCATATCGGAAATACAGAAAAAATCTTGCAGCCGGTAAACGCCGGTGCTATGCCGCGCCAGCCTGCTGTGATTTTTGCTTTGATTATACCATGCAAAAAGAAATGTGGAAAGACCTGCGATCCGCCTACTTTTACAAATCTGAACATAAAAAGACAGAGAGGTACGAGAAGATATCGATCCAAACTATTTGCGGAGAAAATCACAATGGTGCAGCCGTAAAATAGCAGGGTTATGCTGGGCCGCTATGATGCAGGCTTCATGGCTGCGCACCTACACCTATGCCACCTGCCGAAAGCAGGACGAGGCCGCGCAAACAATGGGCAGATTTATGAGGCATGTGATGTAGGCGGAAAAAGGACACAAAGAGTATCGGAGAGGAGGTTTTACCTCCTCTCCGATACTCTTTCGCCCTCTCTGCACATTTCCGTGTGTGTGGGTCAATCATGATTTTTCGTCTCACTTATGATCCTTGTCATGAAGAAAAGCTTTCCGCAAACGGTCCTATCTTTCAGCCCCTCATGTTCTTCAATTATATTTACAAATCAATGTCAGGCGCTTCACCGGAAGTGCCTTCGAGCAGCGGGCGCACCTTGCGCAGGAACGCGTCCACCTGCTCCGGGCAGCGACCGATATAGGCCTCCGGCTTCAGCAGGGCGGAGAGGTCTTCCGTGTTCATGGAAAACGCCGGCTCTGCCGCCAGCCGCTGCAGAAGGTCGCAGGGCTCGCCTTCCTTCATCCTTGCGGAGGCTGCGTGGGAACAGCGGCGGATCACCTCATGCAGCTCCTGCCGGTTTCCACCCCTTTTGACGGCCTCCATCAGCAGATTTTCCGTAGCGATGAACGGCAGGTATTCCCGAACGGCCTTGCCGACGATCTTCTCATTTACAACAAGTCCGCGGGTCACATTCTTGCAGAGACGCAGGATCGCGTCGGCGCAGAGGAACCCCTCCGGCATGGAAATACGCCGGTTGGCGGAGTCATCCAGCGTGCGCTCCAGCCACTGTACGGACGCCGTCATATGGGCGTTTACGGCGTCCGAAATCAGATAGCGGGACAAAGAGCAGATTCGCTCGCTGCGCATGGGATTGCGCTTATACGCCATGGCGGAGGAGCCGATCTGGTTTTCTTCAAAGGGCTCCTCCAGCTGCCGGTCGTGCTGCAGCAGGCGAATATCGTTTGCCATCCGATAGGCGCTCTGGGCAATGGAGGACAGACAGTTCAGAATACGGCTGTCCACCTTGCGGGGATACGTCTGCCCGCAGACCGCAAAACACTGGTCAAAACCGAATTCCGCGCAGATCTGCCGGTTCATCCGATCGATTTTGCCGGTATCGCCGTCAAACAGATCCAGAAAGCTTGCCTCTGTCCCGGTGGTTCCCCGGCAGCCGAGGAATTTCATGTGTGCCAGCACATAGTCCAGTTCTTCTAAATCGGAGAGAAAATCCTGCATCCATAGGGTCGCCCGCTTGCCCACGGTGACAAGCTGCGCGGGCTGATAGTGGGTATAGCCGAGGGCGGGCAGCGACTTATATTTCTCCGCGAAGTCCGCAAGATTTTTCAGCACGCCCAGCAGCTCTTTGCGGAGATGGCGCAGACCGTCCCGATACAGGATCAGATCCCCATTGTCGGTTACATAACAGCTTGTGGCTCCCAAATGGATTACGCCGGCGGCGCCGGGTGCCGCCTTTCCGTAGGCATAGACATGCGCCATCACGTCATGCCGCACCTCCCGCTCCCGCTGGGCGGCGTATGCAAAATCAATGTCATCTATGTGTGCTTCCAGCTCTGCGACCTGCTCCGCCGTAATAGGCAGGCCGAGATCATGCTCCGCCCGGGCCAGCGCGGTCCAGAGCTTGCGCCAGACCTGAATGCGCTTTTTTTGAGAGAACAGATACAGCATCTTCTCTGAGGCATACCGGGATGACAGGGGCGATTCGTATTTTTCGTACATCATGGGTACCCTTTCTTCTGATTTATTTCACAATGATGTAGTGTGGGGTGTATCGGTCACGGGGAATTTCTTCCACTCATCGCGTGATGTACGCATCCCGCTCCGGCCCGACAGAGATATAGCCGATGTGACAGCCGATGGCGTTTTCGATATACTCCACGAAAGATCGCGCCTGCGGGGGAAGCTCCTCCCATGTGCGGATGCCGGATATATCACACTTCCAGCCGTCCAGATACTCCGTCACCGGCTTCGCCGCCTCCAGCAATGCGGGGAAGGGGAACGCGTCCGTCTCTGCCCCGTTGACTGCATATTTGGTGCAGACGGGGATTTTGTCCATATAGCTGAGAACATCCAGCTTGGTCAGCGCGATGACCGTGGCCCCTTGGATCTCTA
>CAKTGD010000166.1 GCA_934561335.1 uncultured Oscillospiraceae bacterium | reverse complement strand
GCTACCGGGAGATTTTAAGTCTCCTGTGTCTACCATTCCACCACACCGGCGGATACTGGCAAGGATTAGAATACCATATTTCTCCCATTACGTCAACCCCTTTTTCAAAAAAAGTAATGGAAAAATTTTCCGCATCGTCTGCGCCTGTCTGTAAGAGCGGAACCGCCCATCCCGATCGGGCGGTTCCGCTTCTATTTATATAATTTGATTGATTATCAATGATGGCTGACCCGATCCCATTCCTCGCTGGCCTCATGCAGCAGGGAAAGGTCTTTGATGTATGCCGTCTCCAGCGGATTGCTCAGCGGCGCCGCCGCCTTGTATTTCTCCAGCCATGCTTTGGATTTCTCCGGTGGCCGAACGGTACCTGCGCCTGCAATGCAGCCGCCGGGGCAGGCCATACCCTCCAGCAGATAGCCGTCATATTTACCGGTACGAGCGATACGCAGCATCTGGCGGCATTCCCGCAAGCCCTCGGCATATACGGTTTTGACCTCCCGTCCCGGTGCCTCGCGGGCAATCACATCCTCCACAGCCTTAGCCACGCCGCCGCTGGCAGCAAAGCCTACGCCGGGCGCACTGGCCTCCAGATAGGACTCCTCATCCGGGATATTGTTAAAATCGATATTCTTGGCCTCAAACATGCCCCGCAGTTCCTCAAAGGTCAACACAAAGTCCACCTCGCTGCGCACACTGCGGCGGCTGGCTTCCAGCTTCTTGGCGGCGCAGGGGCCGATAAAGGCCACACGGCAATTGGGATCACGGCGCTTCATCAGCCGCGCCGTCAGTACCATAGGCGTCATCGTCATGGAGATATAGGGCGCCATACCGGGAAACTCCTTCTTTGCCATCATGGCCCATGCCGGGCAGCAGGATGTCGCCATGAAGGGCTGCTTCTCCGGAACGCAATGCAAAAATTCCTCCGCCTCTTCAATCGCGCACAGGTCGGCGCCGATGGCAACCTCCTCCAGCGCGGCAAAGCCCAGCTCTCGCATCGCCGCCTTAATCTGTCCGGTGGTGACCTTGTCGCCAAACTGGCCCCAGAAGGCCGGTGCGATAATGGCAATGACCTTCTGTCCCTTGTTGATCGCGTGGATCAGCTGGAACAGCTGTCCCTTGTCCACGATTGCGCCAAAGGGGCAGTTTACCAGACACATTCCGCAGGACACGCACTTATCCTGATCGATCTGGGCGCGGCCCAGCTCGTCGCTGGTAATCGCGTTCATGCCGCAGGCCTCGGTGCAGGGGCGCTCGAACTTGACGATAGCCTGATAGGAGCAGCTCTGCTTGCAGCGGCCGCACTTGATACACTTTTCCTGATCAATGACTGCCTTGCCCTTGACAAAGGAGATGGCATCCTTGGGGCAGGCGTGATAGCAGTGATGTGCCAGACAGCCTTGACACATGTTGGTCACCTCATAATGGGTAGGCGGGCATGCGTTGCAGGCATATTTGATGATATTGATCAGCGGAGGATCGTAGTATTTTTCGGCAATAGCGCTTTCCTCCACGCCATCGCTCAGCAGATTATGTTCTGACACAGAACGCAGCGGCAAGCCCATGGCAAGGCGGATGCGCTCGCCCACGATGGCGCGCTCCAAAAAGATGGATTCACGGACGGTGGCCTTTTCGCCGGGCATAATCTCATAGGGCAGCTTTTCCATGCGGGAGTAGTCCTCGTCATAGGCCATCTTCGCCACCTCGGCGAAAACGCGCTTACGGGTATCCGCAATGCTGCATGTAATATTTCTCATAGTGTAATCCTTTCTAAAATGTTCCTTCCAAATATAGCATTATATCTGTCCCTTCACGGGTTTGTCAACCCCCTACCCGGTCACTTCGCCACCTCTATTTCCGCGCTTTTCTCCTGCCTCTTCCATCTTTTTATTTCCCGGCCTGGCAAGCTTCCCGATCCGCTCTTTTCCGTGGAGCGATGTATCCGCATCTGTTCATTCATACCGCAAGTCCGTTGGACAAGGCTATCGCCTTTTGCGGCCTGGTAAGGCTGCGGTATCCTTTTTAGTATGCCGTTTCGGTCTCTTTAAAAAAGTTTCAAAAAATTTGCCGTCTGTTGCTCTCTGCGATGCAACCATGGCGGAGCAGACACGCCCTTAGTGTGGGGCGTTCTGCCGCACCAGCTTAGTAAATAAGGAGGTACACATGGAACAAAACAACATGGACCGTTCTCTTATCGCACCTCATGCCGCAGCGGCAGAGGCGGCGAACGGCGGCGTACCCGCCGCAGGAATCCTTTCGCGGCCAAAAATCGGCCCGGAGGAGCTGCGCAAAGCCAACGGAATCCTGAAAAAGTACAAGCTTGGCAAAGCCCAGCTGGAACAGCGCATTATCGACAACGAGCAGTTCTGGAAGCTGCGGCATTGGGAGCAGATGGAAAAGGAGGGACAGGCCGGCAACCACGCCGATCCCCAGCCCACCAGCGGCTGGCTGGTCAACTGTATTCTTTCAAAGCACGCCGACGCCATGGACTGCTACCCTTCCCCCACCGTGCTGCCGCGTGAGCCGGACGATCGGCAGGAGGCCCAGAGGCTGAGCCGAATTCTGCCGGTCATCTTGAAGAAAAACCGCTTCAAGCGCACCTATTCCTCCGCCTGGTGGTACAAGCTGAAATCCGGCTGCGCCGTATACGGCGTATTCTGGGATGGAAGCAAGCTGAACGGACTGGGTGACATCAGTGTGAAGCGGATGGATCTGCTCAACCTGTTCTGGGAACCCGGCATCACCGACATTCAGCAAAGCGCTCACTTCTTTTCCACCGAGCTGGTGGACAACGAACGATTGCTGGAGCGCTATCCGCAGTTGGAGGGAAAATTGGGAAAGAGCAGCTTCACGCTGAGCCGGTATCTTTATGACGACACGGTGGACACCTCCGGCAAATCGCTGGTGGTGGACTGGTATTACCATACCGAGTCGGAGGGGCGGCGAATACTGCAATACTGTAAATATGTAGGGGAAACCGTACTGTACGCCACGGAAAATGATACCGCCCAGCCGACACAGCTGCAAATGACAGGCGTGGACGAGAACGGCGTTCCCCTGATGGAGCAGGTTCCCTGCGGCCCCAGCATGGCGCAGCGGGGCTGGTACGATCACGGACAGTATCCCTTTGTTTTCGATGTGCTGTTTCCCGAGGAGGGGACGCCCTGCGGGTATGGCTATGTGGATCTGTGCAAGAGCCCGCAGAAGCAGATCGATCTGATGAATCAGGCAATTCTGAAAAACACCTTGGCCAACGCCACGCCGCGCTTTTTTATCCGCTCTGACGGCGCTGTGAACGAAAACGAATATGCCGACTGGACCCGGCCCT
>CAKTGD010000165.1 GCA_934561335.1 uncultured Oscillospiraceae bacterium | reverse complement strand
TGCATCAGGCGCTCACGCTCGGCAACCGCACGCTGATGATGTCCGACGGACACATCGTGCTCGACGTTGCGGGCGAGGAGCGCGCGGGCATGAGCGTGGACGATCTCATCGCGCGCTTCAAGGCGGGCGCCGGACACGAGCTGGACAACGACCGCATTCTGCTCTCGGAATAAGAAAAGGACAAATACCACCGCTTCCCTCCCGAATCCGGGAAGAGCGGTGGTATTTTTTTGCGCAGCACGCAAGCGCCGACCCCCATCAGGTCTTTGCTCCCTATGGTTCTCGTATTCAAAGGTTCCGACACGACCGGTATAAAAAGCACCACCTCAACCGGGGGTGGTTGAGGTGGTGCTCACATCAAATAGTATTGATGTTGTCGTTCGCAGCTTTCCGAAAGGAAATTACTCCTTGTAGTTAGCCTTGAACTCCGCCTTGACGTCATTGAACAGCTTCTGGTTGGTCACGGTGCGGTAACCGGTCAGAGCCATCAGCTTGGAAGCGTAGATGGCCTGATCCCAAGCGTACTCAGTGCCAGTCAGAACAGTGATCCCATCGGTATGGCCGCCGGGCGTGGTCTCGCCGTCCTTCACGATCGGGAAGGAGATCTCAACGGTCGGCTTGTAGTAAGCGATGGTACCGAGGTCGGAAGAGGCAGAGGGCGGAACGTCGAACTTGAACTGGCTGCCATCAATGCCGAGGTCGTTAGCGAAGTCAGCAGCAGCGTGATACAGGGTGGGAACGGGAGTGGCACAGTACCACGGGCAGTCCCACTTGTAGATGGCCTTGCAGCCAGTCATGAGCTCAGCGCCCTTGATGATGTCATCAACGCGCTTCATCATGTGGTTCAGCTCGCCGCTGTCGTTGGCGCGGAGCTCGAACTCGAGGCGTGCCTTCTCGGGAACGGAGTTGGCCTGCTGGCCGCCGCAGCCGATGATGTAGTGGATACGGTCGGTCTCGACGGAGTGCTCGCGCATGAACTCAAGACCCAGAGCGGTCAGCATAACGGCGTCCAGAGCGTCCTTACCCTTGTGGGGGCTGGAGGAAGCGTGGGAAGCAACACCCTCGAAGGTGAGCCAGTTGTCGTGGGTGGGCCACACGATGGCCTTGCCGCTCACTTCGGAGCCCCAGCGGGAGCTGTAGTGAGAAGCCAGAACGAGGTCAACTTCCTTCAGGTAGCCGCCTTCGTAGATGGCGGGCTTAGCGCCGTCCATTTCCTCAGCTGGCGTACCGATCACGATGATGGTACCGGGGGTCTTGGGATCCTGGAAGGCCTGCTTGAGACCCATAGCGCAGGAGAAAGCAGCGGCAGAAATCAGGTTGTGGCCGCAGCTGTGGCCGTTGGGGTTGGCATCGTACTCAGCAAGAACGGCGATGGTCGGGCCGCCGTTGCCGCCCTTGTAGACGGCCTTGAAAGCGGTGGGCATGTCGATCTTATGGCCGAGGGTGGGGTGCTTGCCCACGAGGCCGCGCTGAACCTTGAAGCCCTGCGCTTCGAGCTGATCCATCAGCAGCTTGGAGGACTTGACTTCCTTCCAGCCCGGTTCAGCAAATTCATGAATTTCCTTAGCGATCTTCTTGGTGTTGGGCGCGCTCTTGTCGATGGCGGTCATGATCGCCTGCTCCTGAGCAGTCAGCTTGCTCGTTTCAGCAGCGCTGGCAGGAAGGATCATACCGGCAGCCATGACGATGGACAAGCCTAAAGTGAACAATCTTTTAACAGTGTTATTCATTTTCTCGATCTCCTTTTTATATTACGCTCGGTTTTGCACATGGAATGTGCGATCGCTGGAGTCTGTGGAAAATACCCCCCTTTCCACAAAAAATAGCACAAAGTTTTCGGTAAAAAACGTTGCACTATTGTGTATGTATACAGCTTACAGGGGAAGATGAGAAAAGTCAAATGAAAGGGGCGTATCGCGTCATACGGTAAGAGAATGGCTCGAAGAAAGTAGGTTTTCCACGTTGTAAACGAAATTTATCCGCTCATTTTGAAACATTTTATGCACTTATTGAAAATCATCTTTTGGTGGTTTATAATAGATATAATACACTGTCGGCAGGCATAAGGGAGATGGATCGATTGAATATCGAGGAACTCGAAACTTTTTTGTCCGTGGAACGGCACAAGAGCTTTACCAAGGCGGCGGAAGATCAGTTTTGTACACAGGCAACTGTTTCCAGACGGATCAAGCGCTTGGAAGAAGAACTGGCCGTTCAGCTGTTCAAGCGGGAGCACGGAGATGTGACGCTGACCATTGAAGGCCGGGTCTTTCTTCCCCACGCCCGCCAATTGTTCGGCTGCTACCGCAACCTGCACCGCCAGATGGCGGAGCTGCACGAATCCGATTACGGCCGGATCGATCTGGCTGCCAGCGGCATGCCCGGCACATTTCTGATCCCGAGCATTTTGACAGACATGAAAAAGCAGCACCCTCATATCAGCGTGAATATCCGCATTACCTCTCCGGAAGATGTGGTCCGGGCCGTAAAGAAGGGCGATTTCCCGCTGGGGATCACCTCATTCCCGGTCGCCCCCAAAGAAGGCGATCTGGACGTGGAATTCCTCATGGAGGACCCTCTGGTTCTGGTTGTCGGAAAAGAGCATCACTGGGCAAACAGCGAGGGGATCTATCTCCGTCAGCTCCAAGGCGAGCAGCTCATCGTGGGTGATGCGGAAAACAACTGGCTTGGCAGGCTCTACCCCTATGTATCCGACGAGGACGTCTGCTGCATGGGCAACAGCGAAGCTGCCAAGTATGCCGTCTATCACTCCTTCGGCGCAGCATTGATGCCCCAGCACGGTGCTGAGTGGGGACTGCGGACGGGAGACCTGATCAAGGTTCCCGTACTGGATCAGGGCAATCGGTTGAAGGGGCGCTGGTATTTCATTCACCGGAAGGATATCCCCCTCACGCCGGTCGAGGTCACATTCAAGGAATTCGTCATATCTGCGGTGGAAAACCAACTCGGGCGCGAGATCGATCTGCCGGATACCGTTTTGTCGCTGCCATTTGCGGCAGGGCAGCAGGAGGATCCCCGTTCCGGCCGCGGGGTCTGATCTGCCCATCTGATTTTTCCCAAAATAAAAGAGCGGCTCTCCGCAGAGAGCCGCTCCTTTTTTGCTGCCTTGGAAAATTTAGTTGTTGCCGCTGCTGGTCGCGCGCAGCGTCACGTCGTGATAGCCGCCCTCGACAATACTGGTGGCGGAGACAAGCGTGAGCTTCGCGTTCTTCTGCAGGTCAGGGATCGTCGTCACGCCGCAGTTGCACATTGTCGACTTGACCTTGTAAAGGCTTCTTGCGACGTTGTCCTGCAAAGAGCCTGCGTAGGTGACGTAGGAATCGACGCCCT
>CAKTGD010000164.1 GCA_934561335.1 uncultured Oscillospiraceae bacterium | reverse complement strand
CCTCAGTCATCTTCAGCACCACACGATCAGCAAGCGGTGTCAGCTTCATAGTTGGTTGCCTCCTTATATTTTTTATTCACTACGAATACGAGTTCAGCGTTAGCACTCAATTCCTTCGAGTGCTAACGCTGATTATCATACCACACTTTTTCTGAATTTCAAGGGGTAAATGCAAAAAACACAAAAAATTCACAAACGGGATAAAACGCCTGGCCGCTCACCGTGCCGTGGCGTTGCACGAGCAGCCCTCCGGGCCGAAGAAGTTCAGCTTTTTGTCGCCCATGCGGATGGTCACATCGCTGCCGGTCATACACTCGCCGTCCAGACAGGTGACGATATCCGCCTTTTCCGACCGGATACGGATCGTGTCGGACTGAAAGCAGCGTGCCAGATGGGGAAATCTGTGGTAATCGCCTTTGGCGTACGGCCCCACAAACTTGGCAAAGGTCATTCGGCTCACCTTTTTTACCACCAGCGTATTGAGCACGCCGTCGTCCATCCGGGCTTCCGGCACCGGCATGAAGCCGCCGCCGTAGTATCGCCCGTTGCACACGGCAATCAGTGAATAGTCCCCCTCCACGGCCTGCCCGTCCAGCTCCACGGTCCAGTGGGAGGCGATCCCCTTGAACAGGAAGTTCACCGCCAGAGAATAGACATAGCTGCCCCTGCCGCTGAGCAGCGGGCTTTCGCTGTATTTATGTACATCGGCGGCAACCCGGGCGTCGATACCGGAGCAGGCGATGGTCAGGGCGATGCGCCCGTTGACGTCGATGGCATCCATGGGAAACTGGGGGCCGTCCCACAGGTTTTCCGCATCTTCAAACAGTGCCGCGCCATCGCCGAAATTCTTCAGAAAATCGTTGCCCGTGCCAACGGGAATCACAGTCATGGCGGCGTTATCGTAGCCAATGATGCCATTGGCCACCTCATTGGCGGTACCGTCGCCGCCGCAGGCGTAAAAGCGCAGATCCTCGCCGCTCTCACACAGGCGGCGGGCCAGCTCTGTGGCATGGCCCTGCTTCTTGGTCAGGATGCACTGCACCTCCAGCCCGTGCTGTGCCCGCAGAGCGTCCGCCATATCGTAGATGCGCTGCCGGCTGTCACGCTTACCGGCATTGGGATTGATAATAAAAACATGCTTCACGGCAATAACCCTTTCGCAGCGTATTTTTAACTATTGTATCAGTGCCGCAGGAAATTACATGAACAAATCTTGAATTCTGCCGCGGCGGTTATTGTGCTGCCGCAGGGCCACATCGGCCCGCACGGCTTGCGAGGGCGCTTCCCATATACGGCGGGCATCGGCCCCTGCAAAAGACCGATCCGCCGCAGGCTTATACCTTGTTGCCGTACATGAACACGTCGCACTTGATCATGCCGTTGTACAGCTTCCTTTTTTTGGCGGCCTGCTGGCCGAAGGTGCGCTCGAATTCCGTGTGGCTGCTGAGCACCAGCGTGCGCCATCCCTCCGGCAGCTGCCGCCACACCTTGCCGAATTCACGATACAGCGCCTCGGCCTCCTCCTTTTCCATCAGCCGCTGGCCGTAAGGCGGGTTGGTGACCAGCTGGCCGTAGGGGCTGTCCCGATGGAACGTCCGCATGTCGGACACCTCAAAGCGGATATCCTCCGCCACGCCGGCCTTGTGGGCGTTAGAGCGGGCGATGGCCACCGCCTGCGGGTCCACATCGCCGCCCCAGATATCGTAATGGCCGTGGAACTCCTTGTCACGTGCCTCATCTCCGGCCTTCTGCCAGCTGTCTGCGGGTATAAAGCCCCACCGCTGGGCGTCAAAGGCGCGGCTTAGCCCCGGCGCCCGGTTGCGGGCGATCAGCGCCGCCTCGATGGGAATGGTGCCGCTGCCGCAGAAGGGGTCGCAGAAGGGGTCGCGGCCCCGGTAGCGGGAAAGCTGCACCAGCGCCGCTGCCAGTGTCTCCCGCAGCGGCGCCTCCACGCCCACGGCCCGGTAGCCCCGCTTATAGAGTCCCTCGCCGCTGGTGTCCAGCGTCAGCAGCACCTGATCCTTGAAGATGGCAAAGCGCACCTGATATTTGGTGCCGCTCTCCGGAAACTGCTCCATATGATAGGCGCCCTTCATCCGCTCCACCATGGCTTTTTTGATGATGCTCTGACAGGCAGGCACCGCGTGGAGCTGGGAGGAGATGGAGTAGCCCTTTACCGGGAAGGCGGCGTCACGGGGCAAATAGTCTTCCCACGCCACGGCGCGGGTGCCCTGAAACAGCTCCTCAAAGCTGCGGGCGGGGAAATCCGCCAGCACCAGCATCACCCGTGCGCCGCAGCGCAGGTTGATGTTCAGTCGGGCACAGTCGTCCAGAGAGCCGCGGCACAGCACGCGGCCGTTTTCCGCCTTGACGTCCTGCAGCCCCAGACGCTTGCATTCATCACTTACCAGCTTTTCCAGTCCCAGCAGGCAGGGAACCACATATGTGTACATCGTAATACCTCGAAAATGGTCGTAGTTAAATACAGTATAGCGAATGGCGGGGAAAAGCGCAAGGGAAACGGCGAAAAAATAACAGTGGAAGAATTGCCGCATGTCGTGTATAATAAAAAACACCCTTCTATGGGGCAAAATAAACGGTGTAAACTTGAAATTGCGGGCCGCAGCCGGGGAAAAACAGCAAACGCAACCTGAAGTTGATAGACATATTTCGCGCGCATGTGCTATGCTGTGGGCAGAAAGAAACGGAGGAAGACGGATATGGCCTTTGGAGAACGTCTACAGGAGGTGCGCCGCAGCAATGGGCTGACGCAGGAGCAGTTTGCCGAGGCGCTGCAGGTATCCCGTCAGGCAGTAAGCCGGTGGGAATCCGGCCGCAGCTACCCGGAGGTGGATAAAATCCTCTATATCTGCAACCGCTACGGTGTGTCCATCAGTACCCTGTTTGCCGAGGAGGCGCCTGTGCCCGACAGTGACCGGCCGCAGCCGCTTCGGGAGGCGGCCCAGCCGCCGCAGGACAGTCTGCTGACCTCGCTGGATTCTTTCATTACCAATCTGTCCCCCAAAAGCAAGTGGATCGGCATAGGGATTCTGGCAGGCGCGGCGGTGCTGGCGCTGCTGATCGGCCTGTGCCTGAAAGGAGGAAGCGGAGACATGTCAACCATTATATGGATCGCGGCCATTGTGATCTTCGGCGTGGTGGAGGCGGCCACGGTGGGCCTTGTATCCATCTGGTTCGTGATCGGCAGCGTGGCAGGGCTGGTTGCCGCGGCGCTGAACGCGCCGATCTGGCTGCAGGTGGTGCTGTTTTTCATTGTGTCCATCGCAGCGCTGATCGCCACGCGGCCACTGGTGAGAAAGCTGGCGCGTAAGGGCGAGGTGGCCACCAATGCCGACCGGGTGCTGGGCGGCACGGCCCGTGTCA
>CAKTGD010000163.1 GCA_934561335.1 uncultured Oscillospiraceae bacterium | reverse complement strand
CCGCCTTGGCAAACATCTCGTCGGAGCCTCTGAATACTCTGTCAAATAATCCCATTGATCTATTTCATCCTTTCAATATTCATGTTTCATCGATGCGCGCCTTGATGGCCCGGATTTCCTCCACGGCCCGGGGGCTTACATCGTAAGGAGAAAGACCACGCCGGTCAGCGTCGATGACCTCGGCATCGTAGCTGATAAAGCCCAGCAGGTTCTCCTCGGGGATGCGGGAGCGGACAAATTCACGATCCGCGTCGTCCCGAATCTTGTTGGCAACCACATCCACACGGGTCACGCCCAGATCCGCCGCCAGCTGCCTGACCTTTTCATAGGTCTGCACACTGCGGGCACCCGGCTCGATGACCACGATGAAGCGATCCATGCACCCGGCGGTACCCCGGCCCAGATGCTCAAGGCCCGCCTCCATATCCATGATGACCACGTCATCTTTACGGAACACCAGTGCAGAGAGGATCGACTTGAGCATCACATGCTCGGGACAGACGCAGCCGCCGCCGCCAGTCTCTACCGTGCCCATCACCAGCAGCTTGACGCCGTTGATATCGCGGGCAAATTTATCCGGAATATCACTGACCTGTGGGTTCAGTTTGAAGAATTTATTGGTATAGGTGGCGCCGGTGCGCTCTTCTACCAACTGACGCATTTTGGAAATGGGGGTGATGGAGTTGACCTCCTCCTCCGTCAGACCCAGCGCCAATCCCAGATTGGCATCCGGATCCACGTCGGCGGCCAGCACGGTGCGCCCTTCATCGGCGTACAGGCGGGCCAGCGTGGAGGAGAGCGTCGTTTTTCCCACGCCGCCTTTTCCGGTAATGGCAACTTTCATTCCTTCGGCCTTTCCTCTTTGAGATATGATCAGATGCCCAGCGCGGCACGCTTGGCCTCGATACCGGCGATCATCTTGTCGCCCAGACTCTCGATATCGGTGTCAACGATGAAGCGGGCCTCGACCCAATCCTTGACGCCGTGCTCGCCCTGCAGCAGTTCCACCACTTCGCTGGAACCCTTGGTATAGGGATCCACGCCCAGATAGGTGTCGATGCCGGTGGCGACAACATAGTTGCCGATAGAAACGGCCTTTTCGCTCATCCACTCGGGAGCGCAGCCGCACAGGGGGATCTGGGAAATGTTGATGCCCCAATCCTTGGCGATGTCGGAGGCAAGCAGCATCATACGGGAGATATCCACGCACGAGCCCATATGCAGCACAGGGGGAATGCCCACCAGCTCGCACACGCGCTTGAGGCCCTCGCCGCAGTATTCCTTGGCTTCAGGGTCCATCAGGCCGGCCTTGGCGGCAGCCTGCGCCGAGCAGCCGGAGAGGATCACGATGATATCGTTCTTCAGCAGCTTCTTCATCAGCTCGATATGGGCGGTGTCGGGGCGGACCTTGGGGTTATTGCAGCCTACCATGGCAACGGCGCCGCGCAGCACGCCGGACTTGACACAGTCGATCAAGGGCTTGGTGGTGCCGTATGTATCCACATGGGAGTTGCACACGCCGTCCAGCTCTTTCTTGATGGCCTCGACAGAATAGCCCACGCGGGCCTTGGTCTTCAGATCGGGGATATTGACCAGCTCGGGACGGCGGTTTTTGAAGTTTTCGATGGCGGTTTTGACGATGTTCTTGGCATTCTCGCCGGCGCTCTCGGCATGGAACTCGATAAAATCAGAGTCGGGAATGCGGGCAACGGGCGAGGTGGTGATAAACTTGGTGTGGAAGCACTTGCTCAGGGGGCCCAGTGCCGGGAAGATGCACTGCACGTCCACCACGATGGCCTCGCAGGCGCCGGTCAGCACCACGTTCTCCTGACTCAGGAAGTTGCCGGCCATGGGAATGCCGTGGCGCATGGTAACCTCGTTGCTGGTGCAGCACACGCCGGCCACGGTGATGCCCTTGGCGCCGTTCTCCTTGGCGTAGGCAATCATCTCCGGGTCATTGGCGTAGAACACGATCATCTCGGACAGGGAGGGATCGTGGCCGTGCACAATAATGTTGACGTTGTCCTTCTCCATCACGCCGATGTTGGCGGTGGTATTGATGGGCTTGGGGGTACCGAACATAACATCGGAGAACTCGGTACCCATCATGGAGCCGCCCCAGCCGTCAGACAAGCCGGCACGCAGGGACTGGCGGATCAGTGCCTCCGGCAGAGAGGAACAGCCCATATGGGTCATATGCAGCGACTGAGACACCTCGCGGTCAATGGCGCGAGGCTCGATGCCGGCCTCATTCCACAGCTTCTGGGTATGCTCGGGCGCGCGTTTGAGGAAACGCTGCACGCCGAAGGGCTTGCCGTATTCCAGCAGGCCGATCTCGGCGACCTCATGGGCCAGATCATAGATGTCCTTGCCCTCGGTTTCCACACCCCACTCCTTGGCGATGCGGATCAGCTTCTCAGGATCCTTGACCTGATAGTTGCCGCCCTCGCGGGTCTGGTACAGGGTGTGCATGATCTCACGACCATGGTCGGAGTGGGTGGCGGAGCCACCGGCGGTGAAACGCAGGTAATTTCGGCCAACAATGCCGTGTACGTCGCAGCCGCAGATGCCGCGGGGGGCCTTGGGGGTGATGCGGCAGGGGCCCATCGAGCAAATACGGCAGCAGGTGCCGGCTTCACCGAAGCCGCAGTGAGGGGTCTGGTTCTTTGCGCGTTGTTGCCAGGAATCTGCACCGACCTTGACGCCGTTTTCCAGCAGCGCGGCCGTGGCAGCTTCCATCTGTTCCACCGTGATTAAACGATCCCAATCTTTCAATTTGTAATCCTCCTAACGGTTTTTTTGCTGCGTCACCGCTGTGCGGCGAGCAACCTGCTTTGTTGTTTCAGGGCATTGCTTTCCAGATGACGGTTCCTCCCACCTTCATCATTGTCATTACCTTAACAAAGTATTGTTCCCTTGTCAACAAGGGATATGGAATTTTCACCATTTTTTTGGGAGAATTATTTCCCTATTTTTTGTGGTTTTTCATAAAAAGAACAAATTGCGCACACAGTAAAGACAGATATCCCGGATACCGGTTTCCTCAGTGGAAACAAGACGGTATGCAGGCAAAAAAGAAGGCCCGCTGAGGGTAGCACCAGATAAGAAAACATTGAAGAAGTCAGTAAAATCAATGTTTTTCATGGTGCAAACACGGTGCGAAGTCAAAACAATCAAATACTGACAGGCTCAAAGGGCGTTGATATGCAAATATCAGCGCCCTTTTCCTGTTCCACGCCATAGGCAACAGCTCTATGGCGCTTTTTTCATACCCGCACCTGCACCTATCTCATAACTGTATCACTTAGGGTGCAAAAGCCTCTGTTTTTTCCTCTCTGACCGCCGCAAGCAGGCGGGCATGGATGTTTTCCTATGGATCACATCCGAGAG
>CAKTGD010000162.1 GCA_934561335.1 uncultured Oscillospiraceae bacterium | reverse complement strand
AAGCTGCGCTTCAAGGCGTGGACGGGTATTTTTGAGAAGGACGGCAATAAAATACTGGTGATGAAGCCCCAGACCTATATGAACCTCTCCGGCGAGTCGGTGGGCGAGGCTGCCCGCTTTTATAAAGTCCCGGCGGATCATGTGGTGGTGATTTCCGACGATGTGTCCCTGCCGGTGGGCAAGCTGCGCATCCGCAAGGGCGGCAGCGCCGGGGGCCATAACGGCCTGAAAAATATCATCGCCCATCTGGGCACCGATCAGTTCCCCCGCATCAAGGTGGGGGTGGGGATGCCGGAGCATCCTGACCATGAGATGATCGACTGGGTCATCGGAAAGCCTCAGGGCGAGGAGGCGAAGCTGCTGCGCCAGACATTGGACCGGGCGGCGGAGTCGGCGCTGAGCATCATGGAAGAGGGCGCGGACAGGGCCATGAACCGGTTTAATGGCTGAGGATGTCTGGCTGTACCGCAAATGGGCGGTATTTGTACCGGAGAAGGGCAGTATTTGTACTGAAAATGGGCACTATTTGTACCATAAAACGATATAAATGACCCCCATAAGCAGGTCTTTATGGGGGCGTTCTGCATACTCTGATAGAGAAGAACACGCAGAAAGGAGGGGGACATGAACGCAATTGCAAGCGAGCTGCTGCGCCAGCCGGAGGCACGGCTGCTGCTGGAGAGCACATTAAAAAAAGAAGCGCCGCTGGTTACGGGCCTGTCCCCCGTGCACCGGGCCATGCTGGCCGCCGCCATGGCGCAGGAGACCGGGCGGCCCATGCTGCTGCTGTGCGGCGACGAGACGGAGGCCCTTCGCCTGCGGGCTGATTTACAGGCCATGACCGGCGAGGCGGTAACGCTGCTGCGGCGGCGGGAATGGCAGCTGCGGCCCACGGCTGCGGCCAGCCGCAGCTGGGAATACCAACGCCTGTCCGCCCTGTACGACATGGCGTCGGGCCGGACGAGACTAACGGTGGCGGCGGTGGACGCCGCGGTGCAGCGCTGCATTCCCAAGGAAACACTGCTGGCGGCAGCCATCACACTGAAGATAGGACAGCGCTATCCCATCGCGGCGCTGGCGGAGCGGCTGACGCAGGCGGGCTATGTCCGCTGCCAGCAGGTGGAAGGGCCCGGCCAGTTTGCGGTACGAGGCGGCATTTTGGATGTATTTTCCCCTGCGATGGATCAGCCGGTGCGCTGTGAATTCTGGGATGACGAGCTGGACGCCATGGGCGCCTTTGACCCGGTTACGCAGCGGCGGGTACACAATCTGGAGGAAACGCTGCTGCTGAGCGCCGGTGAGGTGCTGCCCTTCCGGGCGGCGGATACGGCGGAAAAGGCAGCAGCGGCGCTGGACGCGGCGGCAAAACGCCTGAAGAAAAAAGAAAATACCCAGCCGCTGCTGCGGCAGCTGGAGGCGGACGCGGCGGCGCTGCGGCAGGGGATCGCCCCCAACGGCTGCGACCGCTATATGGCGGCCATATATTTTGAAAAGACCGCGGCGCTGGATTATCTGCCGGAGGACGCCATCATCTGCGTGTGCGAGAGCGGACGGGTCAGCGAGGGGCTGCGCGCCTGCCTGTGGCAGATGAAGGAGGATGTGACTGCGGCGGCGGAGAACGGCTTTATGGCGCCGGCTTTGGGAGAGTTGGCCTTGAGCGAAGGGGAGAGCACGGCGCGGCTGGCCCGGTTCGCCCTGTGCCAGCTGGACAGCCTGCCCACCAGCCGGTATCTGCTGGTGCCGGGTCAGCTTTTGCAGATCTCCGCCCGGCAGCTGAGCACCTACGGCGGCTCGCTGGAAACGGCGGCAGGCGACATGACCCATTATCTGAGCGCAGGCTACCGGGTGGTGGTGCTGTGCGGCGGAGAGGTACGCGCCCGCAACATGCAGGAGCTGCTGCGGGGGCAGCAGATACCGGCGGCGCTGGTGCTGGACGGCAGCGCGCTGCCGGAGGCAGGGCAGGCGGCCATCATGCTGGGCGCGCTGAGCGCCGGCAGCGAATGGCCCGCCCTGAAGCTGGCGGTGCTGACCGAGGGCCAGCTGACGGAAAGCGTCAGCGGCAAAAAAGGAAAGCCGCGGCGCACAAAGGACAGCAGCCGCCAGAAGCTGCAATCCTATACCGATCTGACGCCCGGCGATCTGGTGGTACACGCTCACCACGGCATCGGCCGCTTCGTGGAGATGCTGCGCCTGCCGGTGGATGGGGTGGAGAAGGACTATATCAAGATCGCCTATGCCGGCAGCGACTGCCTGTATGTGCCGGCTACCTCTCTGGATCTGGTGAGCAAATATATTGGTGCAGGCAGCGGCGAGGACGGGGAGAAGCCTGCCCGGCTCAACAAGCTGGGGGGAACCGAGTGGGCCAAGACCACCCACCGGGCCAAGGCTGCCGCCAAAGAGCTGGCGGCGGGGCTGATCCAGCTGTACGCCCAGCGCCAGCGGCAGCCGGGGTTTGCCTTTTCACCGGACAGCCCGTGGCAGCAGGAGTTTGAGGACGCCTTCGACTATGAGGAGACAGGCGACCAGCTGCGGGCCATCGAGGAGATCAAGAGCGATATGGAAAAGCCCGCCCCTATGGATCGCCTGCTGTGCGGCGACGTGGGCTACGGCAAGACGGAGGTGGCGCTGCGGGCGGTAATGAAGTGCATTCTGGACGGCAAGCAGGCGGCCATTCTGGTGCCTACTACGGTGCTGGCCCAGCAGCATTACGCCACGGCGCAAAACCGGTTTCGCTCTTTCCCGGTGACGGTGGAGGTGCTGTCCCGGTTTCGCACGCCCAAGCAGATCAAGGAGATATTGGAGCGGGTGAAAACAGGCCGGGTGGATCTGCTGATCGGCACCCACAAGCTGCTGAATAAGGATGTAGTATTCAAGGATCTGGGATTGCTGATTATCGATGAGGAGCAGCGCTTCGGCGTAACCCATAAGGAGAAGCTGCGCCAGCGGACGGAGCAGGTGGACACGCTGACGCTGTCCGCCACACCCATCCCCAGAACGCTGAACATGGCGCTTAGCGGTATCCGGGACATGAGCACCATTGAGGAGCCGCCGCGGGACCGACAGGCGGTACAGACCTATGTGCTGGAGCATGACTGGGGCATTATCGCGGACATCATCCGCCGGGAGCTGAGCCGGGGAGGACAGGTCTATTACCTGCATAACCGGGTGGAGAACATCGAGAACACCGCCGGGCGGCTGCGGCAGCTGCTGGGAGAGGAGACGGCCATTGCCGTTGCCCACGGGAAAATGGGGGAGCGGGAGCTGAGCCGTGTCATGCAGCAGATGGCTGACGGCACGATACAGGTGCTGGTGTGCACCACCATTATTGAAACAGGCATTGACATCCCCAATGTAAACACCCTGATCATCGAGGACGCCGACCGGCTGGGCCTGAGCCAGCTGCACCAGATCCGGGGCCGCGTGGGCCGCT
>CAKTGD010000161.1 GCA_934561335.1 uncultured Oscillospiraceae bacterium | reverse complement strand
CCATTAGACAGCAATTCAATAATCTCTTTAATTCCGGAAATCGCATATCCTGTAACCAGATTCTTACTGTCTTTTCCCGTCAGCATCTGGTCCGCAATTCCAATCACTTCTCCATCTACATTAAATAAAATACTGCTGCCATTTTCTGCTGCAGTGATATCTGTTGTCAGCAGACGGTACTGCCGGTCCGCTAAACTAATATAGTTTCCGGTAGAGCTGATAATACCATAACCGGATCCTTCCGCATATCCGAACTGATTTCCAAGCGTAATAACCGGCATTCCTTTACTCATCAGATTGGAATTACCAAGTATGGCTTCTGTAATCTGATTCTTTGTGGAATCTTTTAACGCACTGGTACTCACAGAGAGAATTGCAATTTGGGAATTTTTATCTTCTTTTTTCAAAGTTGCCGTATAGGCTCTGTGGTCGCAGAAAGTAATCGTCAAATTACCTTCATTTTCCAGAATGCGTGCAGGGGCTGCAATTAAAACCTCCAACCAGTTCTTCCAAATGATGACTCCCGATACACTGTCTGGGTTCTCTTCCTTTGATTCCAGCGAGATGTTATCTTCCAATGTTTCTACTGTCACAACGCATTTCCCTGCTTCTGTTGCAACATCTGTCAGGGACTTCTGCATTTCCCGGTAATTTTCTACGGTAAATACTTTCTGTTTCTCCTGCCCTTGACCTGAATCTTCTTCCCCGGTTACCGTTTCATCCTCTTCCGCATTTTCGTCTTCGGGAATGGTAACTTTCTCCTGCTTTTTCAGAAAAACAGACTCCGCCAAAGGCTTACATACTGCAAATGCCACACACGCAACCACACCAAAAACAAGCCCTTTTACGGCAGTCCGGAAAAGGCCTCCTACAATTCTTCTTGGTTTATTCTGTTCATCCTTAAATGTTTCCTTCAGAAAAGAATACGGTGCCTCTTTATGCTCCTCTTTCTCTGGTTCTTGCTCCTCTTTCCAGTCATTATCCATATACAAGCTCTCCTATATTTCAAAGCTTCTCAGCAAGTAACTCTCATTTTGCTGCTGCCTGGGCAACAAAAAAATCCAGTGAATCTTTTTTTAGTATACATGATTCCGCAGAATTGTTCAATGCTAATCAAATTTTCTGCTTTGCACTTTTCTTTCTATATCAAATACGGTAAAATAAAATTAGTATACACATTATGAGGTGACTTATTTTATGAATCAGAAAACACTGACTAAATTAGAATTTAACAAAATCATAGATCTTCTTATAGAACATGCCTCCTCTATGGGTGGCAAGCACGCATGCAAACACATCAAAGTCATGACAGACTTGTCTGCAATTAATACTGCCCAGGAACAGACTGCTGCCGCATTTACACGGATTATCAAAAAAGGGCATTTATCCTTCAGTGGCTGTTATGCGGTATCTGACTCCTTAAAACGTCTGGAAGTAGGCAGCGCTCTCACAGCACCGGAACTGCTTCGTATCGGAAAGTTGCTCAAAGTGACCGCACATGCGAAAACCTACGGGCATCACGATACGATAGATGAAAGGAACGACTGTCTGGACATTTTTTTCGAGTCACTGACTCCGCTCACACAGGTCTGTTCGGAAATTGACCGCTGTATTATCAGCGAGGATGAAATCAGCGACGATGCAAGTGCAAATTTAAAGCAAATCCGCCGCCGTATTGGTGGCATGAATGACAAGATTCACTCTACTTTGACCGGATTATTAAATGGCTCCATGCGAAGCTATTTACAGGATGCTATCATTACCATGCGTGGTGACCGCTACTGCCTTCCGGTTAAAGCAGAATATCGTAATCAGGTAAATGGAATGATTCACGACCAGTCCTCCACCGGTTCCACTTTATTCATCGAGCCCATGGCGATTGTGAAATTAAACAATGATTTAAAAGAACTATATCGTCAGGAGCAGGAGGAAATTCAGGTAATTCTCGCACGCATCAGTGAAGATGTTGCTGCGTATGTAAATGAAATCCGCATAAACTATAAGACATTAACGGAACTGGATTTTATCTTTGCAAGGGGCTATCTGGCTTTGGATATGAATGCCAGCCGCCCGGTTTTCAATCAGGAAGGACGAATCCGCATCCGGGAAGGACGCCATCCGCTTTTGGATAAGAAGCGTGTAGTTCCGATTTCACTGACTCTGGGAGACACCTTCGACCTGTTAATTGTAACCGGTCCAAATACAGGCGGGAAAACCGTATCCTTAAAAACAGTCGGACTTTTTACCCTTATGGGACAGGCAGGACTACACATTCCGGCTCTGGAACGTTCGGAACTGGCCGTATTTAAGAAAGTATTTGCCGATATCGGAGATGAACAGAGTATTGAACAATCCTTAAGTACCTTCTCCTCTCATATGACAAATATTGTTTCGTTCCTGAAACATGTGGATAAAGATTCTCTGGTACTTTTTGATGAACTTGGTGCCGGAACTGACCCTGCAGAGGGTGCTGCACTGGCAACCTCTATCTTGTCTTATCTGCACAATCAGGGAATCCGCACAATGGCGACTACCCATTACAGCGAGTTAAAGATCTATGCGCTCTCTACTCCGGGTGTAGAAAATGCCTGCTGCGAATTTAATGTAGAAACCTTAAGTCCAACCTACCACCTGCTGATTGGTATTCCGGGCAAAAGTAATGCCTTCGCCATTTCAGAAAAATTAGGACTTCCTTCCTATATTATCGATGATGCCAAATCCCGGTTAAGTGAGCAAGATGAATCCTTCGAAGATGTGCTGACAGACTTGGAAGAAAAACGACGCACCATAGAGAAAGAGCACTCTGAAATCGCCAACTACCGCAGAGAAATGGAACGTCTGAAATCAGAAATGGATGCCAAGCAGGAGAAACTGGACGCACAGCGTGACCGCATTATCCGTGAGGCAAATGAAAAGGCAACCGCGATTGTCCGTGAAGCCAAAGATTTTGCAGATGAAACCATGAAAAGCTTCCGCAAATTTGGCAAAGAAAGTATTTCTGCTTCTGAAATGGAAAAAGAGCGGGAGCGGATTCGTAAACAGCTTGCAAAAACACAAAATACAACAAAATTAGAAGTGAAAAAGCCGAAAAAGCAGCACAAAGCCAGTGATTTCCACTTAGGTGACTCTGTAAAAGTACTGAGCATGAACCTGACCGGCTCTGTTACTTCTCTTCCGGATGCAAAGGGAAATCTGTTTGTACAGATGGGTATTCTCCGTTCCCAGGTAAATATTTCAGACCTTGAAATTATGGAAGAACCGCTTACCGTAACAGCAAAACAAATGCGTCGTACTTCCACCGGCAAAATGAAAATGGGCAAATCCATGTCTGTCAGCCCGGAAATCAATTTATTGGGAAAAACAGTAGATGAAGCCATTGCCGTTCTGGATAAATATCTGGACGATGCCTATATTGCCCATGTAAGCCCGGTGCGAATTG
>CAKTGD010000160.1 GCA_934561335.1 uncultured Oscillospiraceae bacterium | reverse complement strand
CGCAGATCCAGATCGCGGATGATGGCGGTGGGGCGCAGGTCAAAGACCTTCTCCACAGCGGCCTCCAGCTTGTCGTCAGCCACGGTGCCGGTGCCGAAGGTATCTACCATCACGGAGACAGGACGTGCCACGCCGATAGCGTAAGCCAGCTGAACCTGGCACTTGCTGGCAAGGCCGGCAGCCACCACGTTCTTGGCCACCCAGCGCGCGGCGTAAGCAGCGCTGCGGTCCACCTTGGTGGGATCCTTGCCGGAGAAAGCGCCGCCGCCGTGGGGCGCGCTGCCGCCGTAGGTGTCCACGATGATCTTGCGTCCGGTCAGACCGCTGTCGCCCTGAGGGCCGCCGATGACAAAGCGGCCGGTGGGGTTGACATAGAACTTGGTGTTCTCGTCCAGCAGTGCCACAGGAACGGTGGGCTTGATGACCAGTTCGATCATATCCTTGCGGATCTGATCCAGAGAAGCCTCGGCGGCGTGCTGGGTAGAGACCACCACGGTATCCACGCGGATAGGCTTGCCGGCGTCGTCATACTCCACGGTGACCTGCGTCTTGCCGTCAGGACGCAGGTAATCCACCAGTCCCTGCTTGCGCACGTCGGTCAGGCGCTTGGCCATTTTCTGGGCCAGAGAGATTGCCAGCGGCATCAGCTCAGGCGTTTCGTCGCAGGCGTAGCCGAACATCATGCCCTGATCGCCGGCGCCGTTGTCCAGCTCGTCATGGCCGGCCTCCTTGGCCTCCAAAGACTTGTCCACGCCCATTGCAATATCACCGGACTGCTCGTCAATGTTGGTGATAACAGCGCAGGTATTGCAGTCAAAGCCATAGGCGGCGTTGTCATAGCCGATGTCGCGGATCACCTCGCGGGCGATCTTGGCGATGTCCACATAGCAGTTGGTGGTGATCTCACCCATGATGTGGATCAGACCCGTGGAAGCGGTGGTCTCGCAGGCCACGCGGCCGTTGGGGTCCTTTTCAAAGATAGCGTCCAGTACCGCGTCGCTGATCTGGTCGCAGATTTTATCGGGATGCCCCTCGGTAACAGATTCGGAAGTAAACAGATGCTTTGCCATAATTTTAATCTCCTTTCATTTGGGAAACGCAACAAAAAAGCGCCCTGCCTGAACCGACAGAGTGCTGGACTTTGGCCTTTCCTCATCTTTCGATTCATCGTCGGATTTGGCACCTTGAAAAACAGGTTGCCGTGGTTTCATTGGGCCGTTCCCTCCGCCACTCTTGATAAGGTATGAAATTGTCTGGGGTATTTGCTCAACTTAATTCTACCATCTTTGTTACGATTGTCAATAGAAAAGTATGAATTTTTTGTAAAATCACGAAAAAGGGAGCGATACCGGCAAAAGCCTCCCCATGAAAGGGGAGGCGTAAAGACGTTGCATTTGAAGATGGGATGCCTGAAGGCGGTACGGCGAAGGCCGGGGTGCTTTGCCGGGATCGGGACACAGAACATGGCCGGCTTATACGCTCCGTCCGGCCGCCCGTCCGCTGCTCCACGCCCATTGCAGATTGTAGCCGCCGCAGTCGCCGTCAATGTCCAGCACCTCGCCGCAGGCGTAAAATCCGGGCACCAGACGGCTCTCCATCGTGTGGGGGTCAAACTCATCGCACCGCAGGCCGCCAGCCGTCACCTGCGCCTGATCGAAGCCGCACACACCGGTGATAGGCAGGGAAAAGCCCACTGCCTGCGCCGCAATTTGCTGCAACTCGCCGTCGTGCAGTGCGGCGGCGCTTTGGCTGGTGAAGCCTGCCGCCTTGCACACCATCTGTCCCAGACGGGAATGGAGCGCGCCGGTCAGCAGCGTACCGGCCTCCCGGTCTCCCGCACACTCACGCCGCTGCCGCAGCCAGTCCAGCACCTCCCGCGGCTCCCAATCGGGGAAAAAGTTCAGCACGCAGCACAGCGCGCCGCCGCTTGTCGCCGCGGCGCGGGAGATATCGAAAATCGCCGGGCCGCTGACACCGTATTCGGTAAACAGTACCTCGCCGCGGTTTTGCGCCACCGTCTCGCTGTCCCGGCGGATGGTGATGCCGCACTCGGCCTTAATCCCCTTCAGCGCCCGGGGATAGGTGGGCTCGGTCTTGATCTGTACCAGCGAGGGGTACAGCGCCGTGCGGTGGTGGCCCAGACTCTTGGCCAGCTGATAGCCGTCCATCACGCCGCCTACCTTGCCGCCTGCCGCGCCGCCCGCCGCCAGAATCACCCGGTCGGCGGTGAAGTCCTCACCGCTCTCGGTGCGGACGAAAAAGAGATCACCCTTTTTTCGGATACCTGTGGCCGGGCAGCCGGTGCGCAGCGCGATCCCGCGGCCTTCCAGCGCAAAGCGCAGCACGTCCAGCACGCTGCCCGCCATATTGCTGTAGGGATAGACCCGCCCGCTGTCCTCCGCCGTGGTAAGCAGGCCCAGTCCGGCGAAGTACTGCAGCGTGCTTCCCACATCGAAGGCGGTCAGGGCATGACCGCAGAAATCCTGCCCGCCGTGGTAGTGGGCGGGGGAGACGTGGTGATTTGTCAGGTTGCACCGTCCGTTGCCGGTGGCCATCAGCTTGCGGCCTACCCGCGCCTGCCGCTCCAGCAGCGTCACGGCATGGCCGTTTTCCGCCGCCGTCAGCGCCGCCATCATTCCGGCGGCTCCGCCGCCGATCACCAATACGTTCATGCCTGCCGCTCCCATCGTTTCCGGGTCAGATAACCCTCCAGCATCAGGGAAGCCGCCACCGCATCCACCGTCTTTTTCCGCTGCTTGCCGTTTTTGCCGTTGTTGAACAAAATGGCGTGGGCCTCCACGGTGCTGCGCCGCTCATCCCACAGTGTTACCTGCAAGCCCGTTGCCTCGCGCAGCGTTTCGGCGTAGGCGGCGCATTTTTCCGCCCGGGGTCCCAGCGTGCCGTCCATATTCTTGGGATAACCCAACACCAGCTCCGTTACGCCATGCTCCTGAATCAGGCGGCAGATCTCCTCCGTTACCACCTCTGCCTTGCGGCTGTTGATCACGGTGGAGTGCCCTGCCAGCGTCAGCGTAGCATCGGAGAGTGCCACACCGGTATGGGCGTCGCCATAGTCGATGGCCATGATCTTCATATCGCTTTCTCCTTGAAACGGTATATTTTCCCGTCTATCATACCGCGTTTTGACCGCTTGCGCAACCGTTGATTGAAGAAAGCTGCCCCAACAGCGAAAAAAACAGAAAAATCCGCGAAAAATCACCCAAAAAGAGGTTGACCTGCCGATGAAACTATGGTATAGTAAGCATTACCTGTGAGTAGGTGCTTTCTTTTTGCGCGTTTTTTCGCTTTGGACGCGGGGGAGAAACATCCGCAACAACAGGGAGGCAAACGGGCAGCCCGTAGAGGGACAGCCTAATCTAATAAGGAGGTGCCGTTACATGCGCGTGAAAATCACTCTCAGATGCAACGAGTGCAAGCAGAGAAACT
>CAKTGD010000159.1 GCA_934561335.1 uncultured Oscillospiraceae bacterium | reverse complement strand
AAACACGTTACCTTCGGAAAAGGCGTGGTCACAGATTGGAACGGAAATGTGATCACCGTCTGCTTTTCCGCCGGTGAAAAGAAATTCATCTACCCGGACGCCTTTTCCAACTTCCTGATCTTGAAAAACGCCGACGCCCAGAAGAAGGTCCAACACCTGCTGGACGTCCGCGAGGAGGAACGGGAAACCGAACTGAAGGAGCTTCAGGCGCAGCAGGAAAAGGAGCACATGCTGGAAAATCTGAAGCTGTCGCCCCAGTCTCAGGCCGTGTTCCATATCGATGCAGAGCAGCACGAAACTGTATTTTCCTCGTGGACGGTCTCCACGGGCTGCTACCTCAGTGGCTACTCCAAGGGCGAGCCTCGAATCCCCGATCGCTTGCAGCCCAACTCCATGTGCCTGCTGACGGAACGCCCCAGGGGCGGTTCCGAGTCGGAGCGGCGCATTGTCGGCGCGTTCATGGTGGAGGATGATTTCATCGGCACCTGCTGCACGGACGGCGTCATACAGGCGCACACCGCCCACCGCATCCAGCTGCCCCCGGAGCGTCAGCCCCTCTTCTGGCCCTACGTGGTCAAGGAGCCGGAAAAGCAGCGTTGGGGCAAAACGGCCTTCAAATATATGTCCAACCGCACCGGTGAAAAGGTCCTCTTTGATTGCAAGGAGAACACCTTGACAGCCGATGAAAAATCACGGGCAGAGCGTTTTTACAGGTACTACTGCAAACTCAACCGCCTGCCGTCACGGATCGACCCGGAAGCCCCCCTTGCTGCCAACGGCTGAGCGGTTCTCCCCTGTCGGACAAACGCGGTTTTTGAGAATGTGGGCACGGCCAAGCTGCGGCGGGCCGGAATCTCCGGTCCCCTTTTGGTTTTTGCGCCCCTGACATACAGGGCGCGGAAACGCAATGCGGACCCCAAAATGGAATCAGGCAAAAAAGTAACGACCTTCAACCGTTGTCTCCCAGTTGAAGGCCGTTACTCATGCATCTTGGGTTCAATCATTGACGCAACCTCACATTCTTCAGTTTTCGGAAAGCTTTGGTCTTTCGCTTGCTGGGGTACTCTTAGTGATACATCGGACTCACCCTTTCCTGATTCTTATTATACGCAAATCCGCCGGAATATCAATTCGCAGGGATGTTAAAATTTGCAAAAAAACTTTGACTGTTCTGTGAATTGATTCGCGCCTTTACCTATGCTATCATATTTAATTGGGGGCAATGATGCCGCTCTGTTAAAAACAGATGCACGCCTCAAGCTATCCACGCACAAGGGCAATATCAACAACCGCTTAGAGCAATGCTAAATCAGGGGGTGCGATTTACTACAAATCGTACCCCCTTAAATATTACTTATCATAATAAAGGCCGCCAAAGATCCACAAGGTAATTTCAAGCGTGTATTCAAAGGCTATCTCTAAAAAGGACCCGGGGTACTGTGCCGCTATCGGCATGGTACTCCGGGTTTATTTAGGGTGTAACTCCATTCGGTATGCTTGTCCCCACAGGTAATCTTGACCGGGCATTCAGGTGATGGTTTTCCGCTCACGGAACCGCTGAAGGGTCTCCGGCAGATTCTCCTGATGGAGCAGGGCAGGGTTGAAGCGCAGCAGAGCAAAGTTCAGATTGAACAGGGAGCCGACGCCCACTGCGGCAACGATGGTACCGATGCCCACCTGACCGCCCAGCCGCCAGCCGATGAATACAATGACCACTTCCACGGCGGCGCGGCAAAGGCCTACCGTCCGGTGCGTCTTACGAGCCAGTACGACCATGAGCGCATCGCGAGGACCGGAGCCCAGCGTGCTTTTCATATACATCCAGGTGCCCAGAGCCAGCAGCTCCATGCCGATCAGCAGTGCGGCCAATCCGGTCGAGAAGCGCTCAAACAAAGGGACCCAGTTCAGGTACAACAGGATGTCGATGAATATCGGGCAGACGAAAATGTTTGCCAGTGTACCGAGGCCGAAGCTTTCCCCGCAAAAATAGGCAATGGCAATGACCGCTGCCCCGACAATGCTTGCGGCGGTGCCGTAAGTAATGCCGAAGGTCTTAGACATGCCTTGCTGGAGAACACTCCAAGGCTCCAAGCCGATATTGGCCTGAAGCATCAGCGTGATACCGATGGCGCTGACCAGCAGACCGCCCAAAAGCAATCCGATCCTGCGGAGATATTCCTGAAACATGGTTTGCCTCCTTCTGCGGGTCGAGCCCTTGATGTGAGGTCATTGGAGCGGGCGGCGAAAGCTGCTCACCTTTCAAGTAGGAAGCGTCAGGCTTTAGACCGGCCCGCTGTCCGAATTCTTGATTTGAGTGATGTAGCGATATACACTGGCCTGAGAACAGCGGAGACTGGCCGCGGCGCTTTTGACCGCGCCCTTCAGCAGAAAGGTCCCGCTGGCCTCCAGAGCCGCAATGACTTGCAGCCGCTTCCCCGGCGTCAGCTGCTCCGGCGTGACCCCCATCCGTTCCAACTCCCGATTGATGGCGTCCAAAGCCACCGCATCTGCGGAGTTGCGGAATTTTTCCGGGGAGGACCGGGCGGACATGTCATCTTCGCTCTCCGGCAGCGGTTGTGCCAGCACATCGGTTACGAACAGGTCCGGGTGGCACAGCTTCAGGATATGGTCGCTGATGGCCCGATAGCGGCTGTCGTCAAAGTTGATGCACAGCAGGCCGATGAGCTTGCCGTTGTCCTTGATGAAAAAGGTGCTGGAGCGGAGATCCTTTCCGTTGACGTTGATGCTGTAATAGTGGAGATGATAGTCCATACGCTCATAGCTCTTGTCCCGGAGAATACTCAAGGACATATTGGTCAGAGGCGCACCGAGCTTTCTGCCGCTGATGTGACTATTGGCGATGGCGATGATCTGTTTTCTCTGTGATACAGAGGTCTTGCGGGTAGAGACCTCTGTATCAAAAGGGCTCGATTCAGTTGCCACCCATAGCGTAGACCATGTCCCAAAAGCGCAAATCAAACAGGCAGCACTTTTCAAAGATCTCGCAGAGGTGCTCTGCTGTTTTTTCGTCGATGAATCCGCTGAGTGCGTCGATTCGGTCAATGAGCATCTGATTGGTTCGCCGGTAGCTTTCTGAAACGTAGCCCGCGAACCACGAGCCGTAACGCTTGTCCCGCAGCGCATCCGGGCAGCGTTCGACTATCTTTTCCGCCACATACGCATAGCTCCAGGAGCAGTTCAGAAGCGTCACCAGTCCAGTCAGCACATCCCCGGTCTGCGCCTCCCAAAGCATATAATGGGTATAAGCGTTGTTGTCCATGTGAGGACGGGCGCTGTGGATCTCCTCCTCCGTAATGCCAAGACGCTTCATATACGGAATGTGGGTGCGGAAGGTCTCTCCGATGGTGTCCGCCAGCTCTCCGCTCAAAAAGCGGATCTGCTCAAAATCGTCAGCCTTCTGGATGATTGCCGCAAAGATCTTCACATAATCCTTGAGGTATAAATAATCCTGAAGCATATA
>CAKTGD010000158.1 GCA_934561335.1 uncultured Oscillospiraceae bacterium | reverse complement strand
TCGGGAATGCCGTACACCAGCACGCCGCCGGCCAGATGCAGCGCCTCGAACACGGTGACCTCATAGCCCTTCTTGGCAAGGTCGCCGGCGCAGGTCAGGCCCGCGGGGCCGGAGCCGACCACGGCCACCTTGTGACCGTTGGAGACGGGCTTGGCGGGCGCCTCGGTGCTGTGGGCGTTGTGCCAGTCGGCCACGAAGCGCTCCAGACGGCCGATGCCCACGGGATCGCCCTTCTTGCCGCGGACGCAGTGCATCTCGCACTGGCTCTCCTGCGGGCAGACACGGCCGCACACGGCAGGCAGAGAGCTGGTCTGGTGGATCACCTGATAGGCGCCCTCGTAGTCCTTTTCCACGATCTTCTGAATAAACTCGGGAATGCGCACGTTGACGGGGCAGCCATCCACGCAGGGGTGGTTTTTGCAGTTGAGGCAGCGGGCAGCTTCATCCAATGCCTGCTCCTCAGTGTAGCCCAGCGCCACTTCGAGGAAGTTTTTATTACGAACGTTGGGGTCCTGAGAGGGCATTTCGTTCTTCTTCAAGCTCATATTCGCCATGATCACTTTACCTCCTGCTTGTACAGATTGCAGACTTCTTCATGCTTGTGCACCTCGAAATCATGATACATCTGATTGCGCTTGACAGCCAGATCCCAGTCCACCTGATGGCCGTCGAAATCGGGGCCGTCCACGCAGGCAAACTTGGTCTCGCCGCCAACGGTCAGGCGGCAGCCACCGCACATGCCCGTACCGTCGATCATGATGGGACTCATGGAAACGGTGGTAGGCACGCCGTAAGGCTCGGTGGTCTTGGAAACAAACTTCATCATGACCATGGGGCCGATGGCGAAGATCTCATCATACTGGTTGCCGGCATCCAGCAGCTCCTTGAGCGCCTCGGTAACCAGACCCTTCTGGCCGTAGGAGCCGTCATCCGTGCAAACCTTCAGCACAGAGGAAACTGCCTTGAACTTGTCCTCGAGGATCACAACATCCTTGTTCTTGAAACCAACCACGGCGTGAACCTCGGCCCCGCAGTCGTGGAACTTCTTCAAAACGGGATACGCAATGGCGCAGCCAACGCCGCCGCCCACCACGCAGACCTTTTTCTTGCCCTCGGTCTCGGTAGGCTTGCCCAGGGGACCAACAAAGTCGTGCAGGCTGTCGCCCTGCTGCTTGTGGCTCAGCTTTTCTGTGGTGGCGCCAACGGTCTGGACAATGATCGTTACGGTGCCCTTCTCGCGGTCATAGTCATGGATCGTAATGGGGATACGCTCACCATTCTCATCCACACGCAGAATGATGAACTGACCGGGCTGCGCCTTCTTGGCCACCATGGGTGCCTCGATCTCGTAGAGGATCACGGTGGGTTTCAGCGCTTCCTTTTTTACGATGCGATACATACTTACTCCCTCATTTCTGTTTTTTCCTTTCCTGCGCCCTTTTCGCAGATAAAGCACAGGGTACGCTTTGTTTATTTTATCACGCTGTCCCGATGCCGTCAATGCATAAGTTCCCCACTTTTGCCAAAACCTGCCCGTCAGTGCAGGATGATCCGGCGGCCGGATACGGTTACCAACATCTCCTGACGCATTTTCTTCAGCTCCCGCATCATGGCGCTGCGGTCGGTGGAAATATAGTCGGCCAGCGCACTGAGGGAAAAGGGCAAACAAAAGGCGCCGCCGGCGTTTTTGGCGGCCTGCAATTCGAAGTAGCGCAGCAGCTTCTCCCGGATGGAGCGGCGGCTGAGCACCTCTACTCGCTCGGACAGAGATGTGGCCTTATCCGTTACCAGATGGAAAAGATTTTCCACCAGACGGCTGTGGCACTCGCAGGCCCGCTCACAGCGGCGCAGCACTGCCTCGGACCGCAGAAAACTGACGCAGCAGGGCGCCGCGCAGCGCACTACCACGCTGTTATCCCCGGCAGTGCGGAACATCATCATATCGCCGAACACACCGCCCGGCTCCAAATGCTCCAATATGGTGCGCTCACCCTCGCGGCCCACCCGCTCGATTACGGCGGTTCCATCGGTCAGCACCCCCAGCATCTCCCGACCCTCACCCAAATCATAGATGACCTCTCCCGGGTGAAAGTGCTGCTCATAAACACCGAGGCAATCCCGCATAGCCTGACACTCCCGGGCGCTGACGCCCTTGAGCAGCGGCGATCCCGTCATATATCCAGCCCTCCTTCCTGCTGTGCCGTCCCGGCGATACGCCTGTCGCGGAAACGGCCGATGACGCCGTAAACAATGCCATAGGACAGCAGCCCCCACGGGACAGCAGCCAGCACATCCAGCAGGGCATGCTGCTTGACCAGCAGCGTGGAGGCAATGATCACAAAGCCATAGATAACCGCGGCCAGACGCCAGAAACCGCGGCGCAGGCCCGGCGTTTTCCATACCGCCAGCACTGCCGCCACAACACCCAGCACATGGACGCTGGGAAACACATTCGTATTGGTATCCAGAGTATAGGTGAGCTGCACGGCCCATGTAAAGATATCCTGCCGCGGCATTACCGCCGGGCGCAGATCCTGCCCGTTGGGCACCAGCACGCAAAAGAGCGTGGCGCTGAAAAAGGAAATCGCCAGCATCCAGATATACCGGCGGAAGCCTTCGGCATCCCGGACGATCAGGTATATCCCCAGCAGCACCAGCAGCGGGCTCCAGCTCATGTAAAAGAAAATACACTCGGGGCAGAAGGGGATCAGGCGATCGATAGGCAGCTCCGTGGCCCAGTAATCTCCGGTAACAAAGTGCTCGATGGTGAAAAACGCGGCCAGATAGGCCGGCAGAAACAATCCCCACCACATATGTGGATGACTCTTGACAAACGCTTTGACTGCTTGCATAACCGTCCTCCTTGAGACTGTGACATTTGTCACAGGGGTATTGTATCACCAAATCCGAAAAATACTACCCCCTTCATGAAAAAATTTTGACGCACACGCCGGGTGCATTTTCGCCCAGCAAATAGCGCCAGAGCCAGTCTGCACCCACAAACGCGCAAATAGAGGGTGCAGGGCGCTGTCCTGCACCCTACTACTCAGCGCGCCAGAGAAATTATTTGGCTGCTGCTTCTTGTTTCGCGCCTTTTCCATTGTTCTTCTCTTTTCTCCTGCGGAATCAATTGCACATTTATACTGCTATATGACTTCATCCTTCCTCTCACATTTCCCAAGCATCCTGATATCGGCTGCCGATAGATTTCTTGTGGGAGAATTTTTTCGCATGCAGCAAGAGAAGTCTGTTTATCCGAAAATTACCAGATCGTAAAAATGCATATTGCATCAGCAGAAGGGAAATCTAGCATTGCGATACCCAATCGGCAAGCTTTTGCTTGACCACACATGAAAGGAGTTTTAAATCATGTCTAGCAAGAATACCAACAAGCTGAATGTTCCCGAGGCACGTGCCGCGATGGATAAGTTTAAGATGGAGGCCGCCAATGAGGAGGATGTGTATCCACCTCAAAGAATTTTTCCGACCC
>CAKTGD010000157.1 GCA_934561335.1 uncultured Oscillospiraceae bacterium | reverse complement strand
CCGCCCAGGAAGCCCAGGTTCTTGTAGCCCAGCTTCACAGCAGCGTAACCGGCCATGTAGCCGCACAGCTCTTCCTGATACACAGCGCAGTACAGGTTGGCGGGAACCTCAAAGCCCTCACCCAGGTCACCGGCGGACACGTCCAGCGCGATGAACTTGACATCGGAGAAGTTGGGAGCGGTCTCGGCAATAGCGGCGCCGAAAGCGTAGCCGGGCATCACGATGACGTTGTAGCCCTTGTCAATAGCGCTTTCGATCATGGCCACACGGTCAGCCGTGTTGTCGCCGGCGGGCTTGAAGTACTCGAAGTCCACGCCGTTGGTCTCGGCAAATGCCTTGCAGGCCTCGTAAGTGGTCTGGTTGAAGGACTGGTCGGTGATATCGCCGTAGTCGGTGATCATAGCGACCTTGTACGCGGGGGTATCGGCGCCCTGATTGTCGCCGTTGTTCTGGGTATTGTTGTCAGACGTGTTGCCGCCGCCGCAGGCGACCAGAGACAGCGCCATGACCAGAGCCAGAATCAGTGCAAGAAACTTTTTCATGTACAAATCTACCTTTCTGCTTATTTTTTCTCCTGTCTTAGCGACAGGAAAGATGACACAGCTTCCTTGCTGCGTAAGGACATTTTATCAGGTGGCGCATGTAAAAGCAAGTTTAATTTTACAATCGTCCACGTTAAGAGGGCTTTTGTGCGCTGCAAGCACACAAAAGCCCTCTTGTCACAAATTCTTTACGATTTGTCCATTTTTACGGCGATCTCAAGCGCGATCTTCATCATATTGGTGAAGGTGGTCTGGCGCTCGTCGGCGGACAGCTCCTCGCCGGTGATGAGGTTGTCGGAGATGGAGCAGATGGCCAGCGCCCGCTTGCCGGTATAGGCGGCGGTGCAGTACAGGGCGGCGGCCTCCATCTCCACGGCCATGACGCCCATCTTGGCGTAGCGCATATTGCGCCCGGCGGCGTCATAGAACGTGTCGGAGGAGTAGAGGTTGCCCACGGGCATCTTCACGCCCAGCTCGCGGGCTGACTCCACGGCAGCCATCAGCAGGTCGAAGTCGCAGATGGGGGTGTAGGCGCCGCCCAGCTCGTACTGCTCGGCAAAGCTGGAATTGGTGCAGGCGCCCTGACCGGCTACCACGCTGCCCAACTCCAGATCAGCCCGCATAGCGCCGGCAGAGCCAACGCGGATGATGTTCTCCACATCGTACTGGGTGTACAGCTCGTAGGAGTAAATGCCGATGGAGGGCATACCCATGCCGCTGGCCATGACGGAGACAGGCACGCCCTTGTAGGTGCCGGTATAGCCCTGCACGCCGCGGACGTTGTTGACCAGCTTGGGGTCGGTCAGGAACGTTTCGGCAATGAACTTGGCCCGCAGGGGGTCGCCGGGCATGAGAACGGTCTTGGCAAAATCGCCCTTAGCGGCGTTGTTGTGGGGGGTAGGCATAGTCGGTTCCTCCTTATTTATTTGCTTTGTTTGATTACTTCAATGAGAACCATCAGGGGAAAGAGCAGAATCAACAGCAGCGTCATAGTCCCCTCCCTGTTTTACTCCATGGCCTTCACGGCCTTGACGATGCGGCTGGTGCCCAGACGATCCGCGCCCAGCGCGATAAAGTCCTCGGCATCCTGCAAATCGGCAATGCCGCCGGCGGCCTTGATCTTCACATGGGGGGCCACATGGGCCTTGAACAGGGCCACATCCTCGCGGGTGGCACCGCCGCCGCCGAAGCCGGTGGAGGTCTTGATATAGTCCGCACCGGACTCACTGACCACGCGGCACATCTGGATCTTCTCAGCGTCGGTGAGCATGCACGTCTCGATGATGACCTTCAGCAGCTTGCCGCCGCAGTGCTCCTTGACGGCCTTGATCTCCTCCAGCACCTGCTCGTACAGGCCGTCCTTGACCCAGCCGATGTTGATGACCATGTCGATCTCGGACGCGCCGTTCTTCACGGCGTCAGCCGCCTCAAAGCACTTGGCGGCGGTGGTATCGTAGCCGTTGGGGAAGCCGATCACAGTGCAGATGGCAACCTTTCCCGCCACATATTCCGCCGCCTGCTTCACATAGCTGGCGGGGATGCAGACGCTGGCGCAGCCGTACTTCACGCCATCGTCACAGATGGCCTTGATCTCCGCCCATGTGGCGGTCTGGCTCAGCAGGGTGTGATCCACGCGGCTGAGAATCTCTTTTCGTTCCATATCGCAGCAGCTCCTTTTGATTATTTGCCTTTTTACAGGCAAATTGTAACACAGTCAACGCAAAAAGGCAAGGCGGCAAAGAAAAAGACTGCCGCTTGGATTACCAAACTGCACTGCGTTCCCCGCAGCCGACAAAAAGCCTGTTGACACATCTGCCGCCCATTCTCTATAATATATCGTAGCAGCGGCGCAGGAAGGCGTTCCTGTTTTGCGCCTTTGCTGCCACTTCATTTGCAAAAGAGGGGGCAACTGTGATGCAAACAGGTAAGCTTCGGGCACTCTTGACACAATACGCTCTGACTACGCTGGGCTGCGCGCTGTACGCTGTGGGCTTTAACTGGTGCTTTGAACCGAATCACCTGAGTGTGGGCGGCTTTACCGGTATTGCCCAGATCCTGCACTTCCTGCTGCCATGGCTCCCTATCGGCGTGCTGGTGGTGCTTTTAAACCTGCCGCTGTTTATTCTCAGCTGGAAGCGAACCGGCAAGACATGGCTGATCCCCACGCTGTACGCCACGCTGGTCAGCTCAGCCATGATCGACCTTCTCTCGCAGCTGCACCAGTTCCGTCCCATGGAGCCCATGCTGGCGGCGGTATACGGCGGCATCACCGTAGGTATGAGCTGCGGACTGATGCTGCGCCAGAATGCCACAACCGGCGGCACAGAGCTGGCGGCGCGGCTGCTCAAGCAGCGCTTTGCCGGGCTGTCCATCGGTACGCTGTGCCTGACCATCGACTGCATCGTGGTGGTGGCCTATGCCGCCGTTTTCCGGGATCTGACGCAGGCGCTGTACGCTATGGTAGCGCTGTACGTTATTTCCAAGGCCATGGATCAGGTGGTCTATGGCGGAAGCCGGGCCAAGATGGCCTTGATTATTTCAGAGAAGTACAAAGAAATCACGCGGCGGCTGCTGGAGCTGGATCGCGGCGTAACGCTGCTGGATGGCCGGGGCGGCTTCAGCGGCCGGGAAAAGCAGGTGGTGATGTGCGCCTTCAGCCGCGGCCAGATCATGCATGTCAAGAGCATTGTCAAAGAGGTCGATCCCGATGCGTTTGTCATCGTGTGCGACGCCCACGAGATTCTGGGTGAGGGCTTTGGCGTCAACACGCCAGACGGACTGTGATCGCAGAAGGCTGTGCAAATTTTCCACAGCGGTTTTTCAAAAAAGTATTGACAAAATGCGCCTATATATGTTATATTGATTCCTGCCTGTCGAGTACATGGCGGCGTAGCTCAGTTGGCTAGAGCATGCGGTTCATACCCGCAGTGTCACCGGTTCGAATCCAGTCGCCGC
>CAKTGD010000156.1 GCA_934561335.1 uncultured Oscillospiraceae bacterium | reverse complement strand
GCGTGGTGACCCACCCGGATTATCAGCGCCGCGGCTGCGCGGAAAAGCTGCTGCGCTACGTGGTGGAGCAGGCCCGGCAGCAGGGAAGAAAGGGCCTTGTGCTGACCTGCAAGGAGCATCTGCTGCACTTTTACGGCAAGGTGGGCTTTGTGGACGAGGGCATCTCTGGCTCTACCCACGGCGGTGCGGTCTGGCACAAGATGCGCCTGACGTTCTGACAAATGGCAAGGAAAGAGGGGGGAACATTTTCCCCCCTTTCTTTTTCCGGCAAGGTGTGCTATACTCAGAAATTGAATGAATACCAAGGAAAGGGCGTGTACGACATGCACGACGAGCTGCTGCGCCGACTCAACGAGACAAAGACCATGTCCATCGTGGGTATGTGCAAAAACGCCGGAAAGACCACCATGCTCAATTGGCTGCTGGAGCAGGGCCGTTTGCAGGGAACGCTGGGCCTGACCTCCATTGGCCGCGACGGTGAGTCCACCGATGTGGTCACAGGGACGGAGAAGCCCGGTATTTTTGTCCGCGAGGGTACACTGATCGCCACCGCCCGGGATATGCTGCGTCTGGGCGATATCACGCAGGAGATTCTGATGACCACCGGTATCCCCACGCCGCTGGGCGAGGTGGTGATCGTCCGCGCCCGCAGCGCGGGCTATGTTCAGTTGGCGGGCCCCTCCATCACCACACAGCTGAAAACCGTCTCCGGCGAGTTTTTTGATCTGGGAGCGGACATCTCCATTATTGACGGCGCACTGGGCCGCAAGAGTCTGGGCGCCCGCGCCGTGGCGGAGGGCGTGATCCTCTGCACCGGCGCCAGCTATGACATGAATATGGACAAGGTGGTGGCCGACACTGCCCATATCTACCACCTGATGAACCTGCCCAAGGCGGCGGAGCTGCCGCCGGAGGCTGCGGAGGGGCTTGAAAAATGCTGGCGGGAAAACGGCGCGGCATTCATTACCGGAGCGCTGACCGACAGCATGGTGCTGCCGCTGCTGCGCAGCGGCGTGCTGCGCAATGGCCGGCTGGTGGTGAAGGATCCCAGCAAGGTGCTGCTCAAGCCCGACACGCTGGATAAGCTTGCCGCACGCAATATCGTGCTGGAGACCGAGGAAGCCGCCCGTATTCTGTGCGTCACGGTCAACCCCGTTTCCGCCTATGGCTGGCGGTTTGATAAGGATGCGTTCAAGGCCGCCATGACGGCCGCTGTGGATGCGCCTGTCATTAACGTGAAGGAGGAACTGCTATGATTACCATATCCTTTGATGAAAAGGTCAAAATCGGACTGCAATATGCGTTGGAGACGCTTCACGGCTGCTCCCCCTTCGGCTTGGAGCGGATCCGCCGTCTGCGGTTTTACGCGCCGGACGAGCGTGAGGCGCTGGAAACGGAGCTGTACAATGTTAAGGCGCTGGCGGAGTGCAACGATGCGCTGAAGGATACCTATACCCGATTGATGACGCTCATGTGCCAGATCAAGGATATCCGCAACTCGCTGCGCCGCTGCCGTGACGGCGAGGTGCCGGATCATGTGGAGCTGTTTGAGATCAAGGGTTATCTACAGCGGCTGGAAAATATTATCCCGCTGCTGGAAACCATCAATGACACGGCGCACCTCAAGGGCGTGGCCATCCACGACCCCACCGCCGCGCTGGCGATTCTCGATCCCCAGCATACCGGCAGCCGCGGTTTCTATATCCCCGACAGCACCACGGCGAAGCTCAAGGAGATCCGCGCTGCCAAGAAGGAAGTGGAGGAGCACCTGTTTCACGCGCAGACCGACGCGGAAAAGGACGACCTGCGCCTGCGGCGCACCCGTATCTGCGCTGAGGAGGAGAGCGAGGAGATGAAGATCCGCCGCGACATGGGCGCCCGTCTGTCGCCCATGGTGGAGGATCTGCTGGCCGATGCCGAAACGGTGGGGCGTTTGGACTTTATGGTGCAAAAGGCGCTGTTTGCCGTCCGGTACGGCGGAACGCTGCCGCAGCTGACCGACGGGGAGCTGGTGCTGGAGGATATGATCAACCCCGAGATCTGCGACCTGCTGGCAGAGCAGGGAAGGGCCTTTGTTCCGGTGTCCATCGCGCTGGAGAGAGGGGCTACGGTTATTACGGGCGCCAACATGGGCGGCAAGTCCGTGGCTATGAAAACGGTGGCGCTGAATGTGCTGCTGTTGCAGGCGGGTTTTCTGGTCTGCGCCAAGAAGGCGCGGATGCCGCTGTTCCACAGCGTCAGGATGCTGTTTGACGATTTGCAGTCCATCCAGTCCGGCCTCAGCGGCTTCGGCTCCGAGATCGTCCAGTTCCAGAAAGCGCTCTGTGAGGTGGAGCAGGGGTATTCCCTGTTCCTGCTGGATGAGTTCGCCCGGGGGACTAACCCGGACGAGGGTGCGGTGATCGTGCAGGCGGTTACCCGGTATCTCAATGACGTCAACGCGATTTCTCTGCTGACCACCCATTATGACAAGGTGGCAGAGTATGCCCACGACCACTATCAGATCATTGGCCTGCGTGACGTGGATCCCGAGCAGATCCGCCGCGAGTTGTCCGTGACGACGGAGGACGGCGTCACGGTGATTGCCCGCCATATGAACTACGGCCTTTACCGGGTGGAGGGGAAGTCCGACTGCCCCAGAGACGCGCTGAATATCTGCCGGATGCTGTCGCTCAAGCCGGAAATTTTGCGCCTGATCGAAGAGAAGTACTGATCTGTGCGGGAATAAGATTTCGCCCCGGGAAACCGGGGCGAAATCTTTTTGGTTCGGTTGGGAAAATGCACAAAATTCGGCTTTGTTATTTGTATCACAAACCCTCTTGACAAGACTCGTAATTCCTGTCATAATTGACACTGGTAATATTCCGAATATCAGTCAATAGAGGTGCGAGAGACAGGGTACGGTCCGGCAGCGGTGCGGGCGGCCTGGATGGCCGGACGGGAAGGGGTCTTTCGCCGAAAGGAAGCAGTATGCCTACCCTGCTTTCTTGGCAGTGCCGCGTAAACGGTGCTGCTGTCATGTTGATTTTATCGACATGGAGCGCTATTGGTCAAACGCTTGACCGACAGCGCTCTTTTTGTTGAGCTTGCGGTCAGAGCCGTTTTCCGGAGAGATATCCGGGGCGTCTTTGCCCACAGGCTTTTTTCTTTCGCAAAGAAGAGAGTTCCGGCCAGCTGAATGAGGAGTACACAACAACGTAAGAAGAGTCATTTTGAAGGAGGAAACATCTATGGAAAAGATTACTTCTATGCTTCGTCTGCGCATGAGCGCCAAGGACGCACACTACGGCGGCAACCTGGTGGACGGCGCCCACATGGTGCACCTGTTCGGTGACGTAGCGACCGAGCTGCTGATCGCCTGCGACGGTGATGAGGGTCTGTTCTGCGCGTATGACAACGTGGAGTTCCTGGCTCCCGTGTACGCCGGTGACTACATCGAGGCCTATGGCGAGATCGAGAAGATCGGCAACACCTCCCGCACCATGAAGTTCGAGGCCCGCAAGG
>CAKTGD010000155.1 GCA_934561335.1 uncultured Oscillospiraceae bacterium | reverse complement strand
TATGGCCGGTGGAGGCGCTGTGGAAGCCGCTGTCCTCGCTGCTGTATTTCAGCTCCAGCGTGGGGGCCTTCACCGGGCAGACGCTGCACACGAAGTACTTATACACCGTCTCGGAGGCATCCTCCATCCGCTCGTCGTCCCGGCCCCGGTAGGGTACATCATAGGTATCCGCCGCCAGCAGAATGAGGTAGTTGGTCTCGCCCATATCCAAGGCGTCGATGATGCGGCGGTACAGCGCCTCGCGGGAGTTCTGATCCCGGGCATCCGTCTGGCGGATGGTTTGCAGCAGGCGGTGCTCATCGCTGCCAGCCACCTGCGCGGTGGAGAATACGATATCCATCAGGTTCCGCCCCAGTGCGCCGGAGAGGGATTTTTTCAAAAGCCCCAGATACATCTCCTGCTCCTCCTGGAACATGAGGCCCATGGAGGCGTCAATGTAGGAGATGATCTCCTTGTTGCTGTTGACATAGCAGCCGTAGATCCTGCTGATGGCGTTTTTGTCCAGCTTGAAGCGCCGGCGAATTTCGTTGAGTTCTTTCTGATTCATCAGGTGTTCCTTTCTTTGCTGTTTTTCCCTATGCGAATGTCGAGAAAAAGCTCCTTTGAAGCCTTCAAAGGAGCTTTTTGCATGCAAGCAGGTCTGCGGCTTGCTGTAAGTGCGGGAATGGGGGCTGGCGGGCATTGCTTATTGCGCCACAGGGGCATCCAGCCAATAAATCACATAGCATTCCTGCATCTCGCCCATAAAGAAAAAGATATTTTCGCCCATTTCGATATGCTGGCCAAATGTCAGATCCGGTACGAACAAGCGTCCGCTGGTGCGTTTGGGCCCCTTGATGGTCAGCCCCTCCGCCGTTGGGTGCCGCCGCAGCTCATTGGCCGCCTCGGCCAGGCCGGGAAAGCGCAGTGTATTCTCCAGCTCGGCAAGCTGTGTCTCGCCGTTGATGTAGATCAGGTTGTTCTGATCCTTGAACCAGTTGATGTGCATACCGTCTGCCTCCTTTTTGCTGATGGCCCCAGTATATCATATCGCGGGGCTTTTGTCATCCGTGTCTTTGTGTGAGATACCGGCCTCCAGCTCCAGCAGGGCTTTTTTCATTTCCAGTCCGCCGCCGTAGCCCACAAGGCTGCCGTTTGCCCCGATGACGCGGTGACAGGGAATGGCGATGAGGATCGGATTGGCGTGGTTCGCCATGCCTACGGCGCGGCAGGCCCTCGGCTGCCCGATCGCCGCAGCAATCTGTCGATAGGTTCGCGTCTGGCCGTAGGGGATCTCCCGCAGCGCCGCCCACACCCGCTCCTGAAAGGGTGTGCCGCGGAGTCGGTACGGAAAGTCAAACGCTTGGCGCGTTCCGGAGAAATACTCCTCCAGCTGGCGAAATACCCGCTCCGTCAGTTCATTGGGCGCACCCTCATCCGCCGGGCCCTCCGCTTTTTTCAGCGCGATGACCGCACCATCCTCATATTCCAGCCGGATATCGCCCAGCGGCGAATGGTAAACCGCCGTTCCTCTCATGGTATTTACCGCTCCTTTCCACATGCCGCGCCTGAAGGCTGCCTGTCCGCCGCCCTGCCGCTGCCGGTAACTGCTGCCCTCCAGTATAGCATAGGCCGGTCTTTTTTTACAGCGGTTTTCATTTTTTTCATTCTGGCAAGGCATGTTCTCACCCAAGCTGCATAAGCATGAAGCAGTTGCATGTTTTAGGGCAACAATCGCGAATGTAAGACCAAGGTTAAAGGAGAGGATCTGATGGACAATACGATGAACAGCACCGTTGAAAAGAAAGCATTGAGCCGTGTACCGAAAGAACAGCGCCAGTCCTGGTACAGCATCGCCTTTATCTGGATCGGCACAATGATCTGCATTCCCATGCTGATGGTGGGCGGCCTGCTCTCTGCCTCCATGAACTTTGGAAGCGTGCTGCTGGCCTGTTTTCTCGGCTTTGCGATTTGCAGCATTCTTATGATCATGGTCGGTATGCAGGGAACAGACCTTGGGCTGCCCTCCAGCATGTGCGGCACCCGAGCCTTTGGCGACCGCGGCTCCTCGTACCTGCTGAGCGTCTCCATTTTTATCGGGCAGATGGGCTGGTTCGGCATACAGACCGCCACCTGTGCAACAGCCTTCGTCACCCTGATGGACTACTGGCACGTCGCTTTCCCCTTCTGGCTGTCCTGCCTCATCTGGGGTACGGTGATGCTGATCACCGCCGTTTATGGCTTCAAGCTTATGAAGTGGCTCAACTACATTGCGGTTCCCGCCCTGATCGCCATGTGCCTGTACGGAATGATCCACGCAATTACCACCACAGGATGGGACAACATCGTAGCCGTCAAGCCGGAGCCCGGCAGCGCCATGGGGCTGGCACCGGCGGTCTCGCTGGTCATCGGCCTGTTCGCGGTCGGCGCAACCACCAACCCGGATTATACGCGCTATGCAAAAAATCGCGGCGCAACGGTGATGGCAACGGCTCTTGGCGTGATTCCCGCCGCCGTGCTGATGTTCATGGTCGGCTCGATCATGAGCCTGTCCGCCGGTACTTACGACATTACTTCGGTCTTTGCCAGTATGGGGCTGCCCGTTCTGAGCATGCTGGTTCTGATCCTGGCAACATGGACCACAAACACCGGCAACGCCTATACCTCCGGCATGGCGGCCATGAAGGTATTTAACCTGAAGGACGAGCGGCGGCCGATGGTGACCATGCTGTGCGGCGCTGCCGGCACGCTGATGGCCATGGCCGGTATGGCCGACGCCATGCAGGGGTTTATCAACATCATCTCCGCACTGGTGCCGCCTATCATGGGCGTTGTGATCGCAGACTACTGGATTATCGGCAAGGGCAGAAGCGAAAACTGGCGCCCTGTGCGGGGCTTCAACTGGTGCGGTATTATCGCATGGGCCTGCGGCTGCGCAGTTGCGCTGTTCTTCAGCTTTTTCAGTCCGGCGCTGGACGCGGTCGCGGTTTCCGGCGTTTTGTACCTGATCCTCTATCCGCTGTGGGGCAAGGGGGTCATGGGTGGTCAGGGTGAAATCACCCTCGACGAGATCGAAGCTAACCTGAAGTAAGGGAATTCCCTCATCGGTGCATTGTTTCATAACAATGAAATACAACATACAGGAGGAACGAACATGTATAGTCTCGACGGAAACGGCATTCGCAACATGATCTACGGTGCGACAATCTTCGGCGGCGGTGGCGGCGGCGCCTGCGAAAGCGGCGAAATGGCGCTGGATCAGTTCAAGGAGGATCATGGCATCGCAGATGACGCCGATGTTATGGTTCAGGTGATGGAGCCGGATGAGATGGATGCCGCCGGTTATGCCTGCTGTACGGCGGCGATGGGCGCGCCCACCAAGTTCAAGGAGGTACGCATTGCCCCCTATATCAACGGCTCTTTCGACCATCTGCGGAAGATGGCCGATGAAAAGCGCAAATCCATCGACTATTCCATTGCGGTTGAGATCGGTGGCTTTAACACCCTGGTTCCTCTGCTGGTTGCTATGGAAAAGGG
>CAKTGD010000154.1 GCA_934561335.1 uncultured Oscillospiraceae bacterium | reverse complement strand
GGTCGCTGCCGGGCAGCCACAGCGCCTCGTATCCCTGCATCCGCTTATAGCGGATCAGGATGTCCTGCAGGGTGCAGTCCATGGCGTGTCCCATGTGGAGCTGGCCGGTAACATTGGGAGGCGGCATGACGATGGAGAAGGGCTTCTTTTCGGGGTTGGGGTCGGCGCGGAAACAGTCGTTATCCATCCACATTTTGTAGATACTGGACTCTACTTCTCGTGGATCGTACACTTTCGGCAATTCCTTATGCATAGGGGATTCTCCTTTCCGTTATTCTGGCAAAAGGGGCAATAAAAAATCGCTCCGTTTTGCCATAAGCAAAACAGGGCGAACAAAAAAGTCCGTGGTACCACCTGTATTCGGGATTCTTCCCGCACTCATGCGGTGCTGTCACACCGCGCCCCGCTAACGGAGGGCAGCCGTTGCGGCCTACTCTCTCTTTCAGCCGAAAGCTCAGGGACGACTTGGGCGGGGCTTCACGGGCGCTTACACCGACCGCGCTCTCTCTTGGCATCCGCTGACCGCCTACTGCTTCCCATCATCGCTGTTCAATATTGCGGTTAGTATACTATATCCGGCACAGGTTGTCAATAGTTTCTCCGGGCATTTTTGGGGTAAAACGGCGTCAAATGCAGCAATTCACGCTTTCCTTTCCTGCATAGCTATGGTATAATAGTAAATGATATGTTCATTGTCAGGAGGAGCATTTTATGGATATTTTTGATATTCTTGGGCCGGTGATGGTAGGCCCCTCCAGTTCACATACCGCAGGCGCGGTGCGGATCGGCTCCATGGCCCGCACGCTGCTGGGCGCCAAGCCGGTAAAGGCCGCCATTCACCTGTATGGCTCTTTTGCCGATACCGGCCTGGGACACGGCACCGACCGGGCGTTGGTGGCAGGTCTGCTGGGGATGAAGCCGGATGATCTGCGCATCCCCAATGCCTTTGAAGAGGCGAAAAAAGAGGGCCTATCCTATACCATCGACACCATCGAGCTGCGAGACGCTCATCCCAACACGGCGGTTATCGAGGCATGGGGCGAGGGCGGCAAGCATCTGGAGATGCACGCCTCCAGCCTTGGCGGCGGCCGGATCATGGTGGATAAGCTGGACGGCATCAAGGTGAGCTTTACCGGCGAATACAATACGCTGGTGATCCGCAATCTGGATTATTATTCCTCTGAGGCGGCAGTGACCACGATTCTGAGCCAGTTCCGCATCAATATCGCCAACATGAGCATGTGGCGGCACAAGCGGGGCGGCGAATCATTGATGATTATTGAGATTGACCAGCACATTACGCCGGAGCAGGTGAACTTTATCGGCCAGCTGCCGGGTATTTTATCCATCATCTATTACGACAAGGAGGAGGATGACGATGTCTCTGGATTCGATGAAGGAAATCTTTGAGCTGATGTCCGAAAAGAAAAAGCCCTTCTGGGAGATCGTACTGGAGGACGATATGGAGACCCGGCAGGTAACCCGCAGCCAGTCTATCGCAAAGATGCTGACCACATGGCAGGCCATGGTAGACGCGGCGGACAGCTATACAGGCCGCAGACGCTCCGTCAGCGGTCTGGTGGGCGGCGACGGTATGAAGATGCGCCAATACTGCATCCGCGGCGAGGCTCTGTCCGGCGGCTATGTCAGCGAGGTCATTACCGAGGCGCTGAGCATGGCGGAATCCAATGCATGTATGTGCCGCATTGTGGCCGCTCCCACGGCAGGCGCCTGCGGCGTGCTGCCGGCGGTGCTGCTGCCGCTGTGCAAATATGAGGAGCTGAGCCAGCACCAGCTGCTGGAGGCGCTGTATGTGGCCAGCGGGATCGGCGCGGTGATCGCCTACCGCGCCTGTATTGCCGGCGCTTCCGGCGGCTGTCAGGCGGAGATCGGCACCGCCTCCGCCATGGCGGCAGGCGCACTGGTGGCTCTGCGGGGCGGCAGCGGCGCTCAGATCGGCCACGCGGTGGCCATGGCGCTGAAAAACCTGATGGGGTTGGTCTGCGACCCTGTGGCCGGGCTGGTGGAGGTGCCCTGTGTCAAGCGCAACGTTATCGGCGCGGTAAATGCCGTCAGCGTGGCGGATATGGCGCTGGCCGGCGTGGAAAGCCGCATTCCGGTGGATGAGGTGATTGACGCCATGGGTGAAGTAGGCCGCCGCATGCCGGTGGAATTCCGTGAAACGGCGCTGGGCGGTCTGGCCGCCACGCCTACAGGACGCGCCATCAAACGGCGGATGCACAAGCCGCTCTCATGAAAAAGCGGGGATTAAAAGGCTATTGGCCTGTTCTGATCATGGCCGCGTGCGCCGTGGTGCTGGGCGTGCTGACGCTCAGCGGCACACTGGATCTGAACCGTTTGCCGGAGCTGGTGAAAAACCGTCCGATGCTGGCGGTGCTGGCAGTGCTGTCGCTGTTCGCGCTGAAGGGCATCTCCGGCGTAATCGTGTACAACGTGCTGGTGGTGGCGGTTTCGCTGATATTTCCCCTGCCGGCCGCGCTGATCATCAACGGCGCGGGACTGGCGCTCAGCCTGTCGGTTTCGTTTTTGGTGGGGCGCAGAACCGACCCCTCCGACCTGAACAGGCTGCTGGGCCGCTATCCCCGTGTAAAGCGATATTTCACCGCATCGCATGATCTGGGCTTTGCCTTTTGCCTTGCCATCCACACGCTGGGAATCAATATGGAGCTGCTGGGCGTCCTGTTCGGTATGCTGCGCGGCAGCTACCGGACGTATCTGGTCAGCTCGTGGCTGGCCATCTACCCCAAAACCGTCTGCTTTACGATCTTGGGCAATCAAATGAACCTCCACTCCCCCGTTTTCTGGGTTTTGATGGTCCTGCATGTGGGGATGATGGCCTATGCGCTGGTGTACTGCCGCCGGCGGATGGGTGCGCCCGGCGGTGAGATGCCGGTGGAATCCGGCGCTTCCTCCGCAGAGGATGCCTTTTGAGGAAAGGCGCAAATCCATCTTGGATGACGGAGAGAAACCTCCCTTCGTTTCAAAAAAACATATTTGTTTTTCTGTGGCCGCTGGCAGCCCGTATTACGGGCTGCGGCGGCCATGGTGTTGATGTTGAAGATGATGTTGGTGTTGGTGTTGTTGTTGGTGTTGGTGTTGTTGTTGGCATAAGTTGCATGCAAAACATACAAATGCATCCGCCGGAATCGTGGAGGACAGGCAAAACTCCACGGCCGGGAGTATGGTCTGCAAAAAGCGAGGTGCATGTCGGCAGGTTTACTCCGCCCTCTGCGGATTGGGGATGCTTACGCCGATGCCGTTGATCTCCACGCCCTCGTCGGCGGGAATGAGGATGTAGCGCCGCCCGTCGATGACGCGGGCCTCGATCATGTGACTGTACTCCGGCGCGACGGTGATCTTCACCTCCGGCGTGGTGATCTGGAACTTGCCGCTGTCGATGATGTTCTTCGGGTTCAGCGTCCCATCGTCGCCGTACTGCCTGCGGCACTCCTGCTGGAACGCCTCCGCCTTTTCCTCGGACACGCCGCTGTTGGTCAGCAC
>CAKTGD010000153.1 GCA_934561335.1 uncultured Oscillospiraceae bacterium | reverse complement strand
TACCACCCGGACATGAACCCCGGCGACAAGGAGGCCGAGGAGAAGTTCAAGGAGGTCAACGAGGCCAATGAGGTGCTCTCTGACCCGGAGAAGAAGGCCCGCTATGACCAGTTCGGCTTCGCCGGTGTTGACCCCAGCTACGGCGGCGGTGGCGCCGGCGGATACGGCGCGGGCGGCTTTGATTTTGGCGATCTGGGTGATATTTTCGGCAGCTTCTTCGGCGGTGGCTTCGGCGGCGCACAGCGCCGCAACCCCAACGCGCCGCAGCGAGGCGAAAGCATCCGCGCCAGCATCGCCATCTCCTTTACCGAGGCGGCCTTCGGCTGCGAAAAGGAGATCAGCGTCGATCGCAGCGAGCAGTGCCCCACATGTAAGGGCAACGGCTGCGCCGCAGGCACCACGCCTGAGGTGTGCCCCACCTGCCGCGGAACCGGTACCGTTCAGGTGCGGCGGCAGACGCCCATGGGCGTATTCGCCTCCAGCGCCCCCTGTACCAAGTGCGGCGGCACCGGCCGGATCATTCACCAGCCCTGTCCCGATTGCCGCGGTCAGGGCGCGGTGCGTAAGCGCCGCTCCATCAAGGTGACCATTCCCGCCGGTATCGACGATGGGCAGACCATCTCCCTGCGGGGACAGGGGCATACCGGCAAGAACGGCGGCCCCAACGGCGATTTGCTGATCACCGTGATGGTGCAGCCCCACGAGATTTTCCGGCGCGAGGGTACCTCTGTGTTCTGCGAAGCGCCTATCACCTACGCGCAGGCGGTGCTGGGCGGCACGCTGGAGATCCCCACCATCGACGGAAAGGTGAAGTACGACATCCCCGAGGGTACCCAGACCGGCAGCGTGTTCCGCCTGCGGGGCAAGGGTATTCCCGTGCTCAACGGCCGGGGCCGTGGCGACCAATATGTGACCGTTACCATTGAGACACCGAAAAATCTGAACAAGGAGCAGAGGGAAGCCCTGAAAAAGTTCAGCGATCTGCTGGGCGAGAGCAATTATGAAAAGCACAGGAGCTTCTTCAAGAAACGCTGATGTATCTGGCTGATTATCATGTGCATACCTCCTGCTCGCCGGATGGGCATCTGTCCATGACGCAGATGGTGGAGGAGGGCGTGCGCCGCAAGCTGAATGAGCTTTGCTTTACCGACCATGTGGAAACCGTGGAATGGGGCACGGTGTCGCAGCGCAAAGAGCCCTATGACTGGCCGGCGCTGCTGGAGCAGTATGCCGCCGCGCGCCGGCATCTGGCGGACAGGATCTGCCTGAAGCTGGGGATCGAGCTGGGCGAGGCCTATCTGGATCTGGACAGTGCCGGACGCATGATGGATTGTGCGCCCGAGCTGGATTTTGTGATTGGCTCGGTACACATGTCGCGGGACGCAGACGGCTGGTTCGACCTGTTTTTCATCGCCGACGACCGGGATGAGGCCTACTATCACGCCGTGGTGGACGCCTATCTGGAGGAGGTGCTGAAGCTGGCCAAATGGGGCCGCTTCAGTGTGCTGGGACACCTGACGCTGCCGGTACGCTGCATCAACGAAATGCGGCATAAGAACATATCCTTCCGTCCCCACATGGCGCAGGTGGAGGAGATTCTGCGTACTCTGATCCCCAAGGGCATCGGCATCGAGTGCAACACTAACCGGGGCAATACCCCGCTGCCGGACGGCGAGATTCTGAAGCTGTACCGCTCCTTGGGCGGCGAGATCATCACGCTGGGATCCGACGCCCATACCGCGGAGTATCTGGGCTGTGCCATTGAAGCACGGCAGGAGCTGCTGCGCAGCTGCGGCTTCCGCTACTTTACCACGTTTGAGGGCATGAAACCTGCCTTTCAGGCGCTTTGACCGCTGATACACAAAATAAATAGGAGGACGACAACATGAAAATTGCCATCGGCTGCGACCACGGCGGCTACCTGCTGAAGCAGGACATTCTGATCTGGCTGGAAGAGCACGATTACGACTTTGAGGATTTTGGCTGCTATAACACGCAAAGCGTCGATTACCCCGTGTATGCCGAGAAGGTGGCCCGCGCTGTCGCCAGCGGCGAATGCGACAAGGGCATCGTGATCTGCACCACCGGCATCGGCGTGTCCATGGCCGCCAACAAGGTGGGCGGTGTGCGCTGCGCCCTGTGCGGCGACAGCTACAGCGCCGAAATGACCCGCCGGCATAACAATGCCAACGTGCTGGCCATGGGCGCCGGCATCATCGGCCCCAACATGGCCAAAAAAATTACGGAGACGTTCCTGACCACTGAGTTTGAGGGTGGCCGCCACGCCCGCCGCGTGGATCTGCTGGATCACATCCAGCCCTGACCTATGACAAAGGGCTATCATAACTACCGCGGCCGGGGCCGCAAGCGCCGCCAGCAGATCGCGCTGGTGGCGGTGCTGCTGGCGGTGATCGTTGCCGCCGCCGCCTTTCTGGTGGTTCAGAATTACATCGTATACGATGACGCGGGAAAAGCCCATGTCGAGCTGCCGTTCGGCAAAAAAGAGCCTGCCGGGCCAGAAGCGCCCGAGCTGCCGGATCATGTGACCATTGACTATGTGGACAACGGGCCAAAGCTGGAGGTACTCCATGCCCGGCAGCTGCCCGGTGATGTGCTGCGTCAGGACCCTGAGACGGTGCTTGACGGCCTGGACGAGGACGCTATTGTGATCGAGACCAAGCGCATCAACGGCTCCATCACCTATACAACGCAGGTCGAGGTGCCCCAGCAGGTGGCTGTGGAGCAGTACGATACCATGGCCAATCTGAAAACGCTGCTGGCAGGCAGCCGCTATGCCGTTGCCCGCATGTCCGCCTTCTGCGACAGCTATTTTGTCCGGGCCTATCCCGATGCGGCGCTGCATGTGGCGAGCGGCGGCTATTGGTATGATGCCGCCAGCATGGCCTGGCTGGATCCCAGTAATCCGCAGGTTCTGGTGTATATTACCGCCCTGTGTCAGGAATATGCCCAGCTGGGCTTTGATGAGATCGCGCTGGACTATTTCAGCTATCCCGTCAACGGGCGGCTGGAATCCATCGCAGGGCTGGAGGAGACGGACCGGGTGCAGGTGCTGACCGACTTTGTCAAAAGTCTGCGGGCCAACCTGCCGGCCGATGTCAAAATCAGCATCGTGCTGCACAGCCAGCCGGATGCGGCGCAGGGGCTGTCAGCCCATCTGCTGACGGAGAACTTTGACCGGATCTATCTGACGCCGGAGGTGGACGCCGCCGCGCTGGAACGGACGCTGGGCGCACACTTCAACAGCGAAACGCGGCTGGTACCCCTTGTGACCCAGCCGGCGGAGCGCGGCAGCTACGTTATCGGAAACTGAACAAAAGAGGCCGTCCCGCGCCAATGTCGGACGGCCTCTTTTGGCAAATGTCAATAGGAAAGTGTAACAAAACGAAAAAATATTTTTAGACGGTCTGCAAATAGCCCTCAAACAGCTGCCCGGCAGAGGCCCAGCCCAGCAGTTGGCGGGGGTATCTGTTCAGCCAGCTTTCCACCGCCTCCACGTCTTTTTG
>CAKTGD010000152.1 GCA_934561335.1 uncultured Oscillospiraceae bacterium | reverse complement strand
GCACTTGCTGTTTATTCTGGCCACCACGGAGCTGCACAAGGTTCCGGCCACCATTCTCTCCCGCTGCCAGCGGTTTTCCTTCAAGCGCCTGCTGGCCCGGGATATCCAGCGCCAGTTGATGCACATCGCGCAGGCCGAGCAGATCGACCTGAAGGACGACGGTGCGGAGCTGCTGGCCCGGATGGCCAACGGGGCCATGCGTGATGCCCTGTCGCTGCTGGATCAGTGCCGCGTCTCGGATGGCGTGATCGACAGTGCCGCCGTGCTGGAGGTGCTGGGCCTTGCTGGCGCCGCCCAGACCGTGCAGCTGATGCGCTGCGTGCTGGAAAAGCGCACCGGTGACGCGCTGTCCCTCTTTGATCAGCTGTACCGGGGCGGCAAGGATGTGGCGGCGCTGCTCAGCGAACTGAGCGACCTTGCCCGGGATATGACGATTCTCAGGGCCGCGCCCGATGGCGGCAGCGCCCTGCTGACAGGGCTTTATGACCGTAAAACGCTCTCTCAGCTGAGCGGCGAGCTGCCCATGGAGCGGTTTTTATATCTGACGGAAACTCTACAGCAGTGCTGCGCGGCACTGCCGGACAGTATCCGCCCCCGTACCGATGCGGAGCTGTGCCTTTTAAAGCTGTGCGATGAAACCCTCAGCGGCGACCTGACGGCCCTGTGCCAGCGGGTGGCCGCACTGGAAAAGGGGGGCGTGAGCCGCGGCGCGGCCAAGGAGATACCGGCGGCGAAGAGGGCGGCGTCCCCTGCGCCGAAGTCCGCCGCGAAGCCTGCGCCGGAGCCTCCGCTTGAAACCCGTTACGAGGCGCCGCCTCCACCGGAGGAATACGGCGAGCGGGTATTCGACATTCCCGAAGATGCTCCTGCGCCGCCTCCCCGTCAGGAGCGGAGCGCCGCGCCTGCCGCTTCCGCCCCGGCGGATGCCGGGTGTGAGGGCGACAGCGCCGTGTGGACGCGGCTCATCGACCAGTATAAGGGCCGCTTGAGCATGAAAGACCGGGTATTTCTCAATATGGCCGACGGTGTGGTGGCGGACGGCTGCCTGACCGTGCTGTGCCGGAACGATTTTGTCAGGGATTCCCTCAACAGCGAGTCGATCCTCTCGGTGCTGCGGGAGGTGACATCCCGGGAGCTGGGCGTTCCCATCCGCGTGCAGCTGACGGTGGGCGAGGCGCCCAAGGCCGCACCGGCGCCGGCGGTGCAGCCAAAGCGCACGGCGCCCCAGCCTGCCGCCCCGGCGGAGACGCCGCCGTGGGAAACGGCGAAAAAGGCGGACGCATTAGACGAGCTGACGGCCAAGGGCCAGCAGCTGGAACACTTCAAGATCAAATAAGGAGACGAACGATATGGCAAAGGGTTACAGTGCAAGAGGCGGCTTTGGCGGCAGCCAGGGCCAGATGATGCGCCAGCAGCAGATGCAGCAAAAGATCATGCAGATGCAGCAGCAGATGGCCAAGGCGCAGGAGGACGTGGAGAACACGGACTTTACCGCCAGCGTGGGCGGCGGCGTGGTGCGGGCAGTGGTCAGCGGCAAAAAGGAATTGAAGGCGCTGACCATCCAGCCGGACGCAGTAGACCCGCAGGATGTAGAGATGCTGCAAGATTTGGTGATTTCCGCCGTAAACGAGGCGCTGCGTCAGGCGGACGAGGCCATGAACAACTCCATGAACAGCTTTACCGGCGGCTTGAATATTCCCGGCCTTATGTAAAGTGTAAAGGAACGCCATTTCCCTTGATGGCGTTCCTTTTTGCTGTCCGGGGGGTACTGCCGGCGAACTGCACCGCAGATGCCGCACGGCGCATGAGAATAAACGTTGCAAATTCCGCCGTCATGCGCTATGATGATAGCATCCGGCGCGAGACCTTCTTTGCGGGGCGCGCACTTTTCGCTGAGAGCCGCCTGCTGCGGCCTTTGTCCCGGATGATATTCTGAGCATAACGGAGTAATGATCATGATTTATCTTCTCTATACAGCGGTGATCCTTGTGCTGGTCGGCTTTGACCAGCTGCTGAAGGCATGGACGGTTCACCATCTGGAGCTGGGCCGGAGCATGTCCTTTATCCCCGGCTTCCTCCAGCTGACCCGTGTGCATAACTACGGCGCGGCATGGTCCAGCCTGTCGGGAAAGACGGTGCTGCTGGTTGCCATTACGGCGGCGCTGCTGGTCGCGGTGGCCTATCTGCTGATCCGGCGCATCGTGCGCCATCCGCTGGGGGTGGCGGCGGCGCTGCTGGTGCTGGGCGGCGGCGTGGGCAATATTATCGATCGGATTGCCCACGGCTATGTGGTGGACATGTTCGACCTGCTGCTGTTCCGCTACCCGGTATTCAATCTGGCCGACTGCTTTGTGGTGGTGGGCGTGATTCTGGGCGCGGTATACTATCTGTGGTTCTATGAAAAATTTGATGCAAGGAAGAAAGACGATGCACCTGACGCTGACAGCCACAACTGAATCCCGTGGCCAGCGGCTTGATGCATGGCTGGCCGCCCATGCCGAGGGGCTGAGCCGCAGCGCCGCTGCAAAGCTGCTGGAGCGCGGCAGCGTCACCGTTAACGGCGCGGCCGCCGCCAAGAACTACCGCCTTACCGGGGATGAAACGGTGTCCGTCACCTGTCCCGAGCCGGAGCAGACCGCTGTGCAGGCGCAGGATATCCCGCTGGATGTGGTGTACGAGGATGAGGATGTGATTGTGGTCAACAAGCCTGCCGGTCTGGTGGTGCATCCTGCGCCGGGCCACCCTGACGGTACGCTGGTCAACGCGCTGCTGCATCACTGCGGCGACTCTCTGTCCGGTGTGGGCGGCGAGAAGCGTCCCGGCATCGTCCATCGGATCGACCGCGATACCAGCGGCCTCATCATCGCCGCCAAGAATGACGCCGCCCATCTGGCCCTCAGTGCCCAGCTCAGCGATCATACCCTTGCCAGAACCTACGAGTGCCTTGTGGTGGGCAATCTCAGGGAGGACAGCGGCACGGTGGATGCCCCCATTGGCCGCCACCCCACAGACCGCAAGCGGATGGCGGTCAACCTCCGCAGCGGCCGCCGCGCCGTGACCCACTGGGAGGTCATCGCCCGCTATCGGGGGGTGACCCATGTGCGCTGCCGGTTGGAAACCGGGCGTACCCACCAGATCCGCGTCCATATGGCCCACATCGGCCATCCCATACTGGGCGATACGGTATACGGCGCGAAAAAGCCGGTTCCCGGCCTGACGGGCCAGTGCCTTCAGGCGGTGGCGCTGCGCTTTATCCACCCCCGCACAGGTGAATCCGTCTCGGTAAGCTGCCCCCTCTGCGCGGAATTTCAGCAGATACTGCATAAATATCAGGCCCAGTCGTAGGCAAAAGCCGCCTGCCATTCCATGCCGCACAATAGGGGCGGCTCTACAGAGCCTCCCCTATATTTTTTCATTTTTCTTATAAAAGGTGTTGACAAACCGAATGTTTTGCGCTACTATATTACCGTTGTCTGCGCGGTTAGCTCAGCTGGCTAGAGCACATGCTTGACGTGCATGGGGTCACAGGTTCGAGTCCTGTACCGCGCACCA
>CAKTGD010000151.1 GCA_934561335.1 uncultured Oscillospiraceae bacterium | reverse complement strand
TATTCATAGAGCAGCTTGCCCTCCGCAGTCAGCGTTACGCCGCGGCTGTTGCGGGCGAAAAGCCGTGTCTGTAAATCACCCTCCAGCTGCTTGATGGACTGGCTTACCGCAGACTGGCTGATATACAGCGCCTGCGCCGCGGCGGTGATGTTGCCCGCCTCAGCCACTTCCTTAAATACCTTGTAAAGCTCCAGCTTGACGGCCATAGATATCATCCTCTCATAAGCTAATATGATGCATGTTGGAGCGTACATCTGAAATAATTATACCATGCGGGAGCGTAAATGCAAGCGCGAATTTGACGTTTTTTCTTCCTTGTGATACAATGCGATATGGTAAAAAGGCCAACGCAGACGCGTGGGCCGAGTTTGAGGTGAGTATATGCAGAAATTGAAGCGGACATGGAACAATCAGGATCTGACGAACAAGGTGATTTTTGTCAGCGGCATGGTCATGGCTCTTGTATGCCTGATAATGGGAGAGGGCCTGTACAGTGTAATCTTCATCATATTGATGTTTGCCTTTATGGTGGCACATTCCGGCCAGCGTACCAAGCGGCTCAAGCGCCTGTATGGCGGCATGTATTTTCACATGCCGGACGGAGAGGTGTTTCCCATGGATTTTGACCATGTTTGCGCCGAATATGTCAAGGGTCAGCAGGGGAAGTATGCCGACAGGCTGGTGTCGATGTGGTTTCCCTATTGGCGCGTCAATGAGGACGGCCTGCTGGATACGGGATACGGACTGGAGATCGATCTGAAGGATTTCGCAGACCCGGAGGGTCTGCTGCCCCAACTGAAGCGGGATGAGTTTATCTATGTCACGGGCCATATTCGCGCCAAGCGCCGCGATTATTTCTGCATTGACCGGGTGGAGGAGATCCGCCGTCAGGAGACGCGGCCATGAGAAAGCGGCGGGGTGATCTGGGCTCCTTTATTCACGGCGTCGTTAACCTGATCTGGCCTGTGTTTGCCTATGATCTGGCTGAGCTGGCGTCGCTGATTATCTGGGGCTACAGCTGGGCCACCATGGTGCCCTCGACTATTATGCTGATCCTGCCCATCGTGTCGGATGTGGTGGCCATTGTGGTCGCCGGTGTGCGTTACTACCGGCGGCAGAATGTGCTGTCGCTGATGGGGCTGATTTTTTCCATCGCGGCGCTGGCGCTGTACTATATCCTGCGCGTGATGATGCATTTTTCGCTGGGATGGCTGGAACCGGCGGTGTAACGTAGGGAGAATGACCGTATGAAACAAGAACTGATCCCCGTGGGTACCATCGTCAACGCTCATGGTATTCGAGGCGAGGTTAAGCTGAACCCCGTGGGCTTTGACCCTGAATTCCTGGCGGAGTTTGACCGCTTCAATATTGGCGGGAAGGAAACGCAGGTGCGCTCTGCCCGCGTTCACAAATCCGTGGTGCTGCTGACGCTGCCGGGTGTGGAGGATATGGACGCGGCGCTGGCGCTGAAGGGTAAGCCGGTGTCTATTTATGCCGAGGATGCGGAGCTGCCGGAGGGGGAGTATTTCGACGCCGAGCTGGAGGGCTGCGCCGTGGTGGACGACGCCACCGGCGAAGCGCTGGGGACGCTCAGGCGCGTGCTGCACTATCCGGCCCACAAGGTCTATGAGGTAAAGGGGGAGAGGGAGTATCTGATCCCCGCCGTGCCGGAGGTTTTCATCGCGTCGGTGGATATTGACGCGGGTGTGGTGCATGTTCACATGATGAAAGGATTGGCAAGCGATGAGAATTGATATTATGACGCTGTTTCCCGATGCCATCCACGCCATGATGGATCAGTCTATTATCGGCCGGGCACAGGAGCGGGGCTATATTACCATCGCCACCCACCAGATCCGGGACTATACCACCAACAAGCAGATGCAGGTGGACGATTATCCCTACGGCGGCGGCCGCGGCGCGGTGATGCAGGCCGATCCCCTGTATCGCTGCTGGCAGCATATCTGCGACGAGGCCGGGCAGCGGGTGCATACCATTTACATGTCACCCTGCGGCCGTACCTTTGACCAGCAGGTGGCCCGGGAGCTGAAGGAGAAGCATGAGCGCCTGATTCTGGTCTGCGGACACTATGAGGGCGTGGACGAGCGGTTTTTGGAGGAGTGCGTGGACGAGGAGCTGTCGCTGGGGGATTTTGTGCTGACCGGCGGCGAGATTCCTGCCATGGCGGTGGCGGACTGCCTGTGCCGCATGGTGCCGGGTGTGCTGCCGGAGGAAAGCTGCTACACCGAGGAGAGCCACTGGGACGGCCTGCTGGAGTATCCCCAATACTCCCGGCCAGAAGAGTGGCATGGAAGGAAGGTACCCGCCGTGCTGCTCAGCGGTCACCACGGCAACGTGGCGGACTGGCGGAAAAAGGAGAGCTATAAGCGCACCATGCTGCGCCGGCCTGACCTGTTTGAGCGGTTCGACGAGAAAAAGCTGACCACCAAGCATGAGAGAAAGGTGCTGGCGGAGGCAAAAACGGAATTTGCCGCGATGCAGGAGCAGACGAAGGAAACGGATGAATAAAGGAAGTAAAGGAAGCCGCCCGGGTGGGCGGCTTCCTTTTTTATGAGATGACAGGCGATTATCGGGAGCGCAGTTCCGCGCCGAAACGCTTGGCCAGCTTCTTCAGCACAGAGTTGGCCACCTCCTCGATCTCGGCGGAGGTCAGGGTCTTTTCGTTGGAGCCGATAGCCAGCCGAACGGTGAGAGACTTCTTGCCGTCGGGTACCTGCTTGCCGTGGTATTCGTCCACAAACTGAGCACCGTGCAGCAGCTCGCTCTTGATGCCGCCGATGGTCTGGGCAACATCCGACCATTTGACAGGGTTATCCAGCAGCACGGAGATATCGTACTGGGTCATGGGATACTCCGGCAGGTGGGTAAAGGTATTGGTACGGGAGCGGAAAGGCTTCAGACAATCCTGATCCAACTCAAAGAGCATCACATTCAGGTTCTTGATGCCGCATTCCATGGATACTTTTTTGCTCAGCAGCGCCAGATCACCAATGTGCGCTTCACCAAGGAAGATGTTCAGCCACACTACGTTATCCGCCCATACCGGCTTGACCTCCTGCCGGAAGGTGAAGCCCTCCATGTGGGTGTAGCGGGGCATCATTTCCACCACGCCCTTGGCCTTGCGGAACAGGGCGGTCACATCCTTGCCGCCGGCAGCAAAGGCGCCGGCCACATGCTTGCGCTGAGAGGGCAGCTGCTCGCGGGGATCGTAGGGGGTGGTGTAGTTCTCATCCCGGAATACCTGCGCCGTTTCAAAAATGTCAAAGGCATCGTAGTAGCGCTCGTTTTTCACCACGGCCTTGCACAGGTTGGGCAGCAGCGAGGAACGGATGAAACGCTCGGCGGGAGAGGGCGGCGTGGACAGGGAGAGAATCCCGTCGGTGCTTTGCAGCACGGCGTTGACATACGGCTCGTCCATCCACGGATAGGTAAAGACCTCCTGCATGCCGCAGCGGAAAGACAGATACTCCTTGATCTTTCGCTCGATGTCCACTTCCAGCTGGTTGATGGCGCCGTCGAAGGTGGTGGTGATGGGCTCGGCCTCGAAGTTCTCGTAGCCGTACATCCGGG
>CAKTGD010000150.1 GCA_934561335.1 uncultured Oscillospiraceae bacterium | reverse complement strand
AACTGGCTGCGCTCCGTCTGGCAGAACACCACGATGCCGGTGGGCAGGTGGGTCAGGCGGACGGCGGAGGAGGTCTTGTTGATGTGCTGGCCGCCTGCGCCGGAGGAACGGCAGGCCTGCATTTCGATCTCCTCGGGGCGGATCTCGATCTCGCTGTCGTCCGCCAGCTCCGGCATGACCTCCAGCGCGGCAAAGCTGGTCTGGCGGCGGGCGTTGGCGTCAAAGGGGGAGACGCGCACCAGCCGGTGGACGCCGTTTTCGCTCTTCAGATAGCCGTAGGCATTCTCACCCTCGATGAGAATGGTGGCGGACTTGATGCCCGCTTCTTCACCGGCCTCATAGTCCAGCAGCTGATAGGTATAGCCGTGGCGCTCGGCCCAGCGGGTATACATGCGATAGAGCATCTCCGTCCAGTCCTGTGCCTCGGTGCCGCCTGCGCCGGCGTGGAAGGTGAGGATGGCGTTGTTGGCGTCATACTCGCCGCTGAGCAAGGCCGCCAGACGGCGCTCGCTGATCTCCTTTTCCAGCGTATTGTAGCCCTCGATCACATCGGGAAGCTGAGAGGCGTCGTCCTCCTCCTGCGCCATTTCGCACAGCGTCAGGGTGTCCTCCCATTCCGAAACCAGCCGGTCGTGCTTTTTGATCTTGTTTTCAAGGCGCTTGATCTGCTGGCTCACCTTCTGGCTGCGCTCCAGATCGTTCCAAAAGCCGTCCTGCTCCGTTTCCTTTTGAAGCTCGGACAGCTCCTCTCGGGCCTTGGGAATACCCAGCGCCTTCTCCAGATCACCCAATGTGGGCTCCAGCGCCAACAGCTTCTGCTTATAATCATCATATTCGATTACGGCCATATGCGTCATCTCCTTGTTGCAGATTTCAGTAACCTGATTATTATATCTGAAAACGATACTTCTGTAAAGGGGGAAATCAAAGGCTTTGCGGGCTTTTGCCATCGGATGGCTCGTCGTCCGTGATACTGCTCTGGCGCTGGTGGCGCAGCAGCATATCGCCCTGCTCCTCCTCGCGCAGCTGGCAGAATACGCGGCGCATGATCACAACCGACATCAAAAACGCACACAGGTCAGCGACAGGCTGAGCCAGCTGCACGCCGGTCTGGTGCAGCCATAGCGGCAGCAGCAGTACCGCGGGGATAAAGAACAGCCCCTGCCGTGCGATGGCCTGCATGGTGGCAGGCAGGGTCTTGCCCATGGTCTGGGTCATCATGTTGCTGATCATGTTGAAAGCGGCCAGCGGAAAGATAAGGCACTGCCAGCGCATGGCCCGCACGCCGAAGGCGATGACCTGCGGATCATCACGGAATACAGCAATCAGCCTTGGCGCCAGCAGGAATCCCACGGCTGAGGCTGCCAGCAGAAAGACGGTGCCCCATTTGACGCAGAAGCGATAGCCCTGCCGCACCCGGTCATAGAGCTTGGCGCCGTAATTGAAGCCGCATACCGGCTGGAACCCCTGGCCGAAGCCGATCAGGGCGGAGTTGGCCAGCGTCATGATCCGGTTGACCACGCTCATGGCGGCAATGGCGGCGTCGCCATACACGCCGGCGGCCAGATTCAGACAGATGGTGGAAACGGCCATCAGCCCCTGCCGGCATAGACTGGGGAAGCCGTTGCGCAGGATCTCGCGGAAAATATGGGCAGAAAAGCGGATGTTTTTCGGATGCAGCCGCAGATTTCCGCCCCGTGTGCTGCCCACCAGCAACAGGCAGAAAGAGGACAGCTGGCCGATGATGGTGGCCAGCGCCGCGCCGGTGATCCCCATGCCGCAGGTAAAGATCAGGATCGGATCGAGGATTACATTAAGCGCCGCGCCCGAGACGATGCCGATCATGCTGTATACGGCGCTGCCCTGAAAGCGCAGCTGATTATTCAGCACGAAGGAGGCCATCATATACGGCGCACCCAGCAAAATAATGCGCAGATAGTCGCAGGCATAGGGCAGAATGGTATCCGTGGAGCCCAGCAGACGTGCCAGCGGCCGGAGAAAGAGCTGCCCGAGAAGCAGGATCCCAAGTCCGGTCAGCAGCGCCAGCGTAACGGCGGTGACGGCCATCGTCTCGGCGTCCTCCGTCTGATGGCGGCCCAGCTGGCGTGAGATATAGTTGCCGCTGCCCTGACCGAAAAAGAATCCGACGGCTTGAAGAAGGGCCATCAGGGAAAAAACCACGCCCACGGCGCCGGTGGCCGAATTGGAGTGCAGCAGACCCACAAAAAAGGTGTCCGCCAGATTATAGGCCGCCGTCACCAGCATGGAGATGATGGTGGGCACCGCCATCTGGCATACCAGATGCCCCACCGGTTCGGTGGTCATTCGGCGGTATTTTTCCTCCTGCAAAAGATTGGCTTCTTTCAGGTGGTGCGTTTCATGAAGATGGTGATTGTGGTACATGTGTCACCCTGATTCTATAATTTTAACTTAAATTTTATGATATCATGAATTTTTCTGTAAATCAAGACCATTGACCGGCGCTTCCGGTTGCACTATAATAAAAAAGGAACAAATTTCCGTAAAGGAGATCAGAAGGAATGAACGAGATCTATGTAACCGGCCACCGCAATCCGGACACTGACTCCATTGTGGCGGCCATGTCCTACGCGGCGCTGAAAAACGCCTTAGGCGAAAAGGAATACACGGCGGTGCATATGGGCGCCGTCAGCGACGAGACCAATCGAATGCTGCGGCGCTTTGGCTTCAAGCCGCCGCGGCTGATCCAGAGTGTGCGCACGCAGGTGCGTGATCTGGATTTTGACCGGCCGCCCTGTCTGGATGCCTCTGTGACCATGGACCGGGCCTGGCAGCTGATGCGCAGCCAGAAAATCTCTGCGATCCCCGTAACAAACGAGGACGGCACGCTGTACGGGATGCTGTCCGCCGGTGATATCGCCACCTTCAGCCTGAACACCATCAGCAACCCCGTGGTAGAGGAAGTCCCCATGTTCAACCTGCTGAGCGTGATCGAAGGGCGCATCGTGGGCGAAGGGGGCGATCTGGTGGATACCCTGTCGGGCAGCGTGTCCATTGCCCTGCCCCAGAGCTGCGAGAACCTGCTGTTTGACAGCCGCGACAGCATCGTGCTGTGCGGCAGCCAGCCGGACATGATCCGCCGTGCGCTGGATATGCAGGTATCCTGCCTGATCCTGTGCCAGACGGATGTGGACCCGGAATGGCTGAAAAACGCGGGCAAGACCTGCGTTCTGTCTACCCCGTTTGACGCCAGCCGCGTACACCGGCTGATCTATCAGGCCATTCCCATTTCCCGTCCCTGCGCCACCGGAAATCTGATCTGCTTCCATCTGGATGATTATATTGACGATGTACGCGAGGTGGTGCTCAAGAGCCGTTACCGCTGCTATCCCGTGCTGGACGAGGAAGAAAAAGTGGTGGGCACGTTGTCGCGCTACCATCTGCTGCGTCCCCGGCGCAAGCAGGTGGTGCTTGTGGATCATAACGAGCTTTCCCAGACCGTTCCGGGCATTGAGCAGGCGGAGATTCTGGCGATTGTGGATCACCACCGTCTGGCGGATATCCAGACCCGTCAGCCCATCCATGTCCGCAATGAGCCGGTGGGCAGCACCAACACCATCATCACCTCCATGTATCAGGAGCACGGCGTCATGCCCTCGCCCCACATGGC
>CAKTGD010000149.1 GCA_934561335.1 uncultured Oscillospiraceae bacterium | reverse complement strand
TGCTTGAAGCCGAAGGACATCACATCCACATGCAGCCCCTGCCGGTCCTTTTCCCTGCCGAACAGATTCAGCAGTTCGCTGCGCAGCTTTCCCACAGAAAAGGACGAGGTATCCACCACATAGTCGGCGTGATCCCGTACCGGCTGCAAAAGCTGACGCTCCAGCTCCACAGCCTGCTCAATCCCCTGCCCCTCCGCTGCCAGCGGGTGGGTACGGCGCGTTTCCTTATAGCGGTTGATGATGGTCGCGGTGTCCGCGTCCAGAAAGAGAAGCCTGCAATTCAGTTCCGTGCGCTTCAGCCGCTCCAGCGCAGCAATCAGCAAATCGAAAGGTTCCCCCGCCCGCACATCGTACACCAGCGCCACACGGTCATAGTGACCGTGGGAGGCCGTACAAAAATCGGCAAACTTCACCATCATCTCCGCCGGGAGATTGTCCACAATATAGTAGCCGATATCCTCCAGAATGGAGGCGGCGCGGCTCTTGCCGCTGCCGCTCATACCGGTAATGATCAATAGTTCCATGGTTCCTCCCCCATTGTCATTCGACAATGCGTACCTCCGGCTCCAGCGTCACGCCGGAGCGTTCCTTTACCCGGCGCTGCACCTCCGCCATCAATGCCAGCACATCGGCGCAGGAAGCGCCGCCGGCATTGATAACGAATCCTGCATGCTTTTCCGACACCTGTGCCCCGCCGATCGTCAGTCCCTTGCAGCCTGCCTCTTCGATCAGGCGGCCCGCAAAGTGGCCCTCAGGCCGCTTGAAGGTGCTGCCTGCGCTGGGATACTCCAGCGGCTGAGACGCTCTGCGGCGGGCCATCAGCTCATCCATCCGCGCCCGGATCGCACCGCTGTCACCTGTTTGCAGGGCAAATACCGCGTAAAGCACCACCGCATCGGGGCACTCCGCCAGCATACTGTGCCGGTAACCAAAATCCATATCTGTACAGGGTATATACTTTACGCCGCTGTCGGGAAACAGGACGCCCACACCCTCGATCACCTGCGCCATCTCGCCGCCGTATGCACCGGCATTCATGCAGACCGCGCCGCCCACACTGCCGGGAATCCCATGGGCAAATTCCAGCCCCGCAAGGCCCTGCCGGCAGGCAAAATTCGCCACACGCGCAAGAGACGCTCCGGCCCCCGCCTTGATACGGTTTTCGCCGCACGGCTCGATCTGGGCCATGTCGCGGGTGTTGATGATCAGCCGCTCCACACCGCTGTCGGAAAAGAGAAGGTTTGTGCCGTTGCCCATCACATAGGGCGCGGCGCCGCATTCCCGTGCAAAGTTCAGCAGCAGCACCAGCTGTTCCCCATTCTGCGGAAAAGCCATCCGCCGCGCGGGGCCGCCGATGCGGAAAGAAGTGTGATTTGCCAGCGGCTCTGAGGCCAGCAGCGGCATGTCGGGCAGATAGTCACGCAATTTTTCGTCCAAAAGCTCATTCCAACGCATACAGCGCCTCCTATCCTGATTCTCAGATGACCCGCTTTTTCTTGCCCAGCAGTGCCGCGCCGATGATCCCGGCGTTGTTGCCCAGCTCCGCCTTGACGATGCGGGTCATTTTATCGTAGTTGCAGGGCAGACTGTGGGCCTCTACCTCACGCCGCAGGGGCAGCAGAAGCTGCTCATCCGATTCGTTGCTGACGCCTCCGCCGATGGCCAGCGTATCCGGCTGGAAAATGTTGATGATATTGATGATCCCTGTGGCCAGATAATAGATATACCTGTCGCAGACCGCCTGCCCCACCGGACAGCCGCGCCGGGCGGCGATAAAGGCGGATTGCCCGGATACATGCCCGTCATTTTCCGCCACGACCTGCGCCAGAATGCTGTCCCGATGCGCTTCCAGCGCCCGGGCGGTCTGGCTTTTCAGCGCTGCGGCAGAGGCATACCGCTCCCAACAGCCGCGGCGGCCGCAGGGGCACGGCTCGCCATTCATCTCGATAGACATATGCCCCACCTCGCCGGCCATGCCGTTGGAGCCGTGGAATATCTTGCCGTTATGGATTATCCCGCCGCCAACGCCTGTGCCAAGCGTGATGGTGACAAACCGCTTGCTGCGGCGTCCTCCGCCCACATAATACTCCGCCAGCGCCGCACAGTTGGCGTCGTTCTCAATATACAGCGGAAGCGGGCAGTACCGGTGGAACAGCCGCCGCAGCGGCACATTGCGCAGCGGGAGGTTGCAGGTATAGAGAATTGAGCCGCCGCGGATCTCCACCGCGCCGGGACAGCCCACCCCCACAGAGGCAACATTCTCCAGTGCGCAGCCGCTGCTGCGGCATAACTCCATGCTGAGCATATAAATGGTTTCGGCCAGTGCAACGGGGCTTGCAATCTCATTGATCTTCATTTTCCGGGTGGTCAACAGCCGCCCCCGCTCGTCCACCAATCCCGCTTTCAGGTTGGTGCCGCCGACATCGATACCGATATAATTCATAGATTCTCTCCGCCCTTACGGCTCAGTTCATCCATCTTTTTGTCAAACCGGGTGATAAAGTCCCGCCCGGAATCATGCCCATATTTCATCTGCCGGTTCTTCATGGTGGCAATCTCCACAATGCCGGCCAGATTCCGCCCGGGACGTACCGGAATGGTCACGATGGGCAGATCAATGCCCAGCAGCGTGTAGTATTCACCGCCCAGGCCCAGCCGGTCATAGAACTTACCGTCCTCCCACTGCTCCAGCTGGATCGCCAGATCGATCTCCGTCTCGAACTGCACCGCGCCCATACCGAACAGCTGCTGCACATCGATGATGCCCACGCCGCGCACCTCAATATAGTGCCGAATCAGCTCCGGCGCTGCGCCATGGAGCCGGTTGGACACGCGGCGAATCTCCACCGCGTCATCCGCCACCAGCTGATGGCCGCGCTTTAATAGCTCGATGGCGGTCTCGCTCTTGCCGATGCCGCTGTCGCCCAGCATCAGCACGCCGTGGCCGTAAATGTTCATCAGCACGCCGTGGCGGGTGATCTGAGGGGCCAGCGCATCGTTGAGATACTCAATAATATGACTGGTGGCATCCACCGTATCACTGTCCATCCGCAGCAGGGTACGGCCGTGCTTTTTTGCCATCTCCAGCAATTCGGAGAACACCTCCATATGGCGGGAAATAATCAGCGCGGGAAAATTATAGCTCATCAGGCGGTTGAACACGCGGCTTCGCTCCTCAGTGGTCATACGGGAAAGGAAGCGCATCTCGCTCTTTCCCAGAATCAGCAGCCGCTTGGTATCAAAATAGTCATAGAACCCCACCAATTGCAAGGACGGCCGGAATACATCCGACACCGTGATGACGCATTCGTCATAGTTGCTGCCCTTGCAGAGGATCTCCATATGAAAGCTTTCCACCAGCTTTTTCAGGCTGGCAGGCGTTCTTCTCACCTTTTCCATAAGTATGCCGCTCCTCAAATTTTACCAAATAGAAATACAGATTCTATTATACCGTATCCGCCTGCATTTCGCAACTTTCCCTATTTAAAATTTTTTCAGTTTTTTGTCAAATAATGCTTGCATTTTACTGTAACTTCTGGTATGATAATCACTGCTTGCGAATGACTGCAAGCGTGATGTTACGACAGCAAGGAGGTGCAACGGATGGCTAAGTGCGAGTTCTGCGATAAGGGCGTGACCTTTGGTATCAAGG
>CAKTGD010000148.1 GCA_934561335.1 uncultured Oscillospiraceae bacterium | reverse complement strand
TTCGGTAGGCAGTGCCTTCTCCCATATACATCATCCACTCGTTATTTACTTATGTACGCTATTATAACACACTTTTTAAGGAACGCAAGTCTTTTTTCAATATTTTTTTATGTATACACGAATACATAAGGGAATGTAACTTTTGAAGCAAATTACCTGCCGTTTTCATCAGCAAAGCTACGCTCACTTAAAAGATAACAAGGCAAAGCGATAAGCTGTGCCGCTACAGAAACAAATATGAAGGTATTTAATGAGTAATCATAAACTGCTCCCAATAACCAGCTGCCTAAAAACCACGCTAAGCCAAAGAAAAACTCAAATGATAGCTGCCGGCACGATGCTCCTTGCTCGTCATCGTGGCAACCGCAGCCTTCATAATAGATTCCTGAGCGCCCATGCCTACACCCCACAAAGCAATACCCAGCATAATCATAGCAGGCGAAGTCGCGCCAAAAGCAAACACAGCAAAGAATGCGGAAATCGCAGTGGAAATAACCAATGCCTTCGTGCGCATTTTGTCAAACAGCCAGCCAAAGAAAAGCGCTGCCACCGCATCAACAAGCATCGCACCGGAATAAAGCAACGGCAAAATACTGTCATCAAAAAGCTTATTTTTTGCCAAATGCATAGTCACCAGCGGAAAATCTACAAAGCCGAAAGCAAAACAGCTGATGCCAGCAAGATACAAATAAAAGCTTTTTTTGCCTACAAAGCTATTCTTTTTGTTCTCCTTAGCTTCCGGCTCAAAGGCTTCCGGATTCGGGAAACGGCTTTTAGCAAACAGTAAAAAAGCAATTGTACAGACTGCCGGCAACGTCAGAAAAGCAAAGGCTGCATTATATACCTCGTATTCATCACCATTTTTATAAAGCATTATTACATAAAGCAGCAGAGGACCGATAAAAGCACCAAGCTGATCCAGGGCTTCCTGAATAGCAAAGCTTTTACCTACACCCTCCTGTGAAGCCGCAAAGGAAAGAATAGTATTCTTCGCAGGCTTTTTTATCGCCTTACCGATGCGCTCAACAACGAGCAGTACACAGGCGGCTATCCAGCCGTCACGATGCACAAGCGCCAATGCCGGCACCGCAAAAACGTCTACAGCATAGCCTAAAATCATAAAGCCCCAATAGTTGTGCGTTTTATCAACTAATCGGCCAAAAAGATAACGCAGGCCATAGCCTAAAAGCTCGCCTATGCCGGAGATAAAACCGATGGTAGAAGCACTCGCTCCTAAAATTAATAAATACGCTCCCTTGATACTTGTCGCTGCTTCATGCGTCATATCACTGAATAAGCTGACAACACCGAGCAGAACGATAAACGCCATTGCGGAATTTTTATTGTGCATACTTACGCCTCCAATTCAGTTATCATTTTCTTATTATAGCATAATATTTTAAGCTTAAATACACTTTAATTTATCAAAAAACTATTAAAAGTGCCTGCAACATCACGTCACAGGCACTTGTCTATTATATAGACAATAATAGCTCAGCTCATCCATTTTTCATTCTCAACATAATCCAGCTATTATCGGCATCAATAACCTGCCATTTTTTATTCTGCTGAGCGATAAATCTATCATAGCTTTTGGGCGTAACAATAACAAAACGATACGGATTCCGCTCCAGTGTTGCGTAAGGCATAACATTCTTGCTTGTCCAGGAAAAATCCTTGGGCACATAGCCCGCAACATCACGCTCATGCATCAGCTTGACAATTTTACTGTTGCTGTAAAAAACAGCGGAAGTGGGATATGTTCCATACAGACCAACCTCCTGCACATTTTCCGCTGTCAGCATCTGTCCCAAATCCTTAGCACTGCGTTGTTCGCTAAACGGCACAGCAATGCCGAAAATCAATGCGATATAAAAAACTACCGACAGCACCGCAATACCATAAGCACGCTCTTCTGTCATTAAGCGCAATATATAATCCAGCATCACGCCGATAATCAGCGCCAGCGGCAGCAAGAACAGCAGCTCAGATGCTATAAGCTGATGACTTACCGCAAACCATGCTCCCACAAGCAGCAAGCCAAAGCCTCCGCCGACAAAATACATATAGCCGCCATCCACACAGTCTGTATATTTTGCCAGCATGCTTCCCAGCAAAAGGCTGGCCGGAAAGAGCAGCGGATAGGTATAGGTGATGTATTTCGTTGCCATGCATTGGAAGAAAACGAAAACAACTAACGCCCACAACAGTAAGAATTTTTGCTGCTCACCCAGCTTGCGATGTCCCTGCCGCCACCATTTATAAGCAGCCCAGGGAACAAGTCCGCTCCAAGGAAACAGTGCCAGCAGATTTACCAGCGTATAATAATAAAATACATCGTCACGCGGATGCTCGGATACCGTTGCACGCAGAAAGTTGTGCGTGCCAAAGAAGGTATTGATGAAATCGCTGCCATGCAGGCTGTACATAGCAGCATACCAAGGCACGGCAACCGCCGCACACAACAGCGTTCCGCTTACAAGATGCATCCTCTTCAGTACGTGCCAATCACGCTGCCATAACAAAAACAGGGTGATAATTAACCCCGGCAGCAGCACGCCAATCGGTCCCTTGGTGAGAACTGCAAAACCTGCGGCTGCATACATAAGATACCAATAGCGCTCCTTGCCGTCGCGATAGCCAAGATAGAAAAACAGCAACGTCGCACTGAAGAAAAAGAACAATACAGCATCGGTAATCACCGACTTGCTGATCAGAAAAAATTCTACACTGCTCAGCAGTACTAATGCACTGAAAAAGCCGCTGCACGCATTTTCCAGCTTGCTGCCTCCCCACGCCAATAATGCCACGCTGCCCAAACCGAACAACGCCGGGAAGAAGCGCGAGGCAAATTCAGTAAAGCCAAACATTTTATAAGCCAGCGCCGTCAGCCAATAAAAGAAAATCGGCTTATCATACCAATAATGACCGTAAATCTGCGGTGACAGCCAATCGCCGCTCAGTACCATTTCCTTCGCCGTCAAGGCATAATTAGATTCTACGCTATCTGTAATCAGCAGGCTGCCATTACCCGCAAAAAGCAAGACTGCGGCAGCTGCAAAAAGCAACAGCCAATATTTTCGTGGCATAAAAAATCCCCCTTCGGCAGCAGAGCTTCTATACTCCGCTTTTCATTAAGCACAGTATAAACACCTTCACTTAATGATTACTGAAAGGGGTATTCATCTTAATTTCAGCTTGTAAGAAAGCTTAAGGATTACTTTGCAGCCGTCGGCAGCTTCACATACATGATAGTTCCCCGCGGCTTGTTGTCGAGAACCTTGATGCTGCCACCATGCTGCCGCACAATAGCCAACGCCAGCGACAAGCCTAAGCCCAAGCCACCCTGACTGCGGCTGCGCGCCTTGTCCACGCGGAAGAAGCGATCAAAAATCTTCTGCTTATCTTCGTCACTGATGCCACAGCCCTCATCACGTACCTCCAGCACCAGATGCGTTTTCACCTTGGCTGCACGCAGAGTAATTTGCGTCTGCTCCGGCGAATACTTCATAGCATTATCCAGCAGAATAATCAGCAAGCGCGATAAAGCCATTTCATCACCCTGCATTACCAAGTTATCCTGGATTTCCTGCTTCAGCTGCAGCTTTTTTTCTGCTGCCAAAAGCGACATTTGCGATGCAACCTTTTTACA
>CAKTGD010000147.1 GCA_934561335.1 uncultured Oscillospiraceae bacterium | reverse complement strand
CTGCTGGGGCTGCCCTGCGTGGTCAGCCACGCGGGCGGCATCCCCGATATGCTGACCCACGAGCGCGAGGGGCTGATCTACGGCAACGCCACCGATGCGGGCGCCCTTGCCAACCACATTTTGCAGGTGCTGCAAAGCCCCGACGGCGGCGCCGCCTTGGGGCAGGCTGCCCGCGCCCGCGCCCTGCAGACCCACGACCCCCGCACCAACGCGCTGACGCTGTGGAAGATTTACGCGGATATTCTGGGGGGTGTGTAAATGAACCTTACCAACCTTGCCGTGATCGTGCCATGCTACCGCTGCGCCGACACGCTGCCGCGCGCCGCACACAGTATTTTAGACGATGCACCGTCCGATTTACAGCTTATTTTGGTCGATGACGGCAGCGGGGACGATACCCTTTTGGTCTGCCGTGCCCTGGCTGCGCAGGATAAACGCATCCGTGTGCTGCAGCGCCCCAACGGCGGGGCTTCCGCCGCCCGCAACACCGGGCTGGACGCTGTACCCGATGCCGAGTGGGTGATGTTTGTTGACTCTGACGATGAGCTGTTTCCCGGTCTTTGGCAGGAGTTAAGCACCGCCGATGTACCGCCGGACTGCGGTATGGCACTGTTTGGTTTTCGCACCGATTCAGGGTTTGCCAGCGCCGGGCAGCTGCCCGCAGGCGGATTTCCCGGTCTGCCCGCCCTGGGGGCGGCGCTTTCTCCCTTGCTGTTCGACCTGGGGCTGCTGGCATCCCCCTGGGCAAAGCTCTACCGCCGCCGCGACATCGGCACGCTGCGCTTTCACGAAGCGCTGAAAATCAACGAGGATGTTTTGTTCAACCTGCAATTCCTGCAAAAGAACAGCTCCCTGTACTTTTTGCAGGGCTGCTATTACTGCCAGCATGACGGGCAGCAGGGCAGCCTGTCCCGGCGGCTGCGCGGGGATCTTTTGCAGGCAGAGGCAATTACCCGCCCGGCGCTGGCGCGTCTTTTGCGACAAAACGGCATCGACCCCGCGCCCTACATAAAAACCAGCCGCGTGCGCGCCTGCCTGAACCAGTACGGTCTGCTGACGGGCTGCCGCGGTTCTATGCCCTTTGCCGAGCGCCGCGCCCTGTTTGCCGAAATTTTGTCCGACCCCAACGCCCGCGCCGCCTTGCGCGACCGTTTGCGCCGCGACCCCAACCGCCTGCTGGCGCTGCCGTACCGGCTGGGTGCTGCCCTGCGCTGTCCGGGATTTTTGGCGTGCTACACAATGGCAAAGCAGCGCTTTTTGTAATTCTGCGTCCGCCCCGCCGAAGCCGGTAAAATTTGCGGGAAATTCACAAAACTTCTATCCTTTTTCTGGAATTTCGTGTATACTGTAAGTATTGATTCTTCTGCAAAGGAGTCTGCCATGAGCCTGACCCACCCCAAAATCAGCATCATCACCAGTGTGTATGATGCCAAGGACTACCTGCCCCAAGCCGTGCAGAGCGTGCTGGCACAGACCTTTACTGACTATGAGCTGCTTTTGGTCGAGGACGGCAGCCCCAACGGCTGCGGCGAGCTGTGCGATGAGCTTGCCAAGCTGGACCCGCGCATCCGGGTGTTCCACAAGCCCAACGGGGGACCCGCCTCCGCCGGCAACATGGGACTGAAAAACGCATGGGGCGACTATGTGGGCTTTGTGAATGCCGATGACCGGATCGAGCCGACCATGTACGAAACCTTGCTCAACGCCATACACACCTCCGGCGCGCGCATTGCTGCCTGCTGCGGTGACAGCATTGACGAGAAAGATCAAACCATCCCCGGCTTGGTGGTGGGATTCAGCGGCGGCTACGGCACGCGGGACGCGCAGGAGCTTTTGCTGGATGCCTTTAAGACCGGCAGCTTTTACGGTCCCTTGAGCTGGAACAAGCTCTTTGACATCCGCGTATTCCGCGACAAGGATATTTTGTACGATGAAACGATGTTTTTTGGAGACGATGCCAGCGTGCTGCACCGCGTGTTTGAGGGCGAGCAATGCTGCTGCCTGCCCGATATCCTGTACCATTACCGTTCCCGCGCCGGGCAGATCACCACGACCAAGGGCTTCAACCCCCGCAAGCTGGACGATCTGCGTATGTATTGGGACTGGTTTACCTACTTTGACAAAACCGCGCCCCGCCCGGGCTACGCCTCTTGGGCAGCCGTGCGGTACTGGCGCAACTACTATATTTTCTGGGTGCAATGCGGGGCGGCAGGCACTCAACAGGAGCTCAAGCCCCTGTTTGCGCCCCACAAAAAACATCTGAACACACTGCTGCCCCGGCTGCTGGGCACAGCACTGCTGCCCGCGGGGGAAAAGCTGCGTCTTGCGGCGTTCTGCCTTTCGCCCACAGTGTTCTACCGGGCCGCTGTGGCTTGGGGACGCATAGTTGATAAAAAGGAGGGGAAATAAGCCATGGATCGTTTTGAAATCAGCGTGGTCGTGCCCATTTATAATGTCAAGCCCTGGCTGAGCGAGTGCGTCAACTCCATTCTGGATCAGCAGATCAACGTACCCTTTGAGGTACTTCTGATCGACGACGGCTCCACCGACGGCTGTGCCGAGGTCTGCGATGCCTTTGCCGCCAAGGACCCCCGCGTCAGGGTCATTCATCAGGAAAACGCCGGGCTTTCGGCTGCCCGCAACACCGGCATCGACGCTGCCCAAGGGCGCTACTATGCCTTTGTGGACGCGGACGACCGCATCTGCCCCGGCTTTTTGCAGACCCTGTACACTGCGTGCGAGGAAAACGACGCCTATATGTCGCTTTGCGCCGTTGAGGATGTGCGGGAGGACGGTTCCTCCTACGAGCCGAAGGAAACCACCCACCCCGTGGCGGAGGGGGTTTTCTGCGGCAAGGAGCTGCTGAAGAACTTTTTTGCCCACGACGGCACCGTCTACACCGTCGCGTGGAACAAGCTCTACCGCGCCGAGGTGTGGAAGCTGCTGCACTACCCCGAAGGTCGCCTGCACGAGGACGACTTTGTGGCGCACCGGCTGTTCTGGCGCTGCGACAAGGTCGTCTGCGTGGACAAGATTTTGTACAACTACCGCAACCGCAACGGCAGCATTATGCTGTCCAGCCTGCGCCCCGAAAGCTTTGACGCCGTGGACGGTCTGGTGGACCGCTACCGCTTTTATGTCGAAAAGGACACCGCGCCCGAGCTGATCGACGCCGCCTATGCAGCCTGCTGGCGGCGGTATATGAACCTGTGCGGGCGCATCCGCCAGAACCCCACCCCCGAGCTGGTCAAGGCGATCAGCAAGCAGCAGTTCGTGATGCAGGGTCTTTTGGACTGCCTGCCCAACTGCCGCGCGATGAAACTGTCGGACAAGCTGAGCGCCGCGCGCTGGAGCATGATGAATGCCGAAAGCCTTTGCCCGCTCAAAAAGGACTGACCTATGCCGCACTCCACTTCTGACCGCCCGCGGGTGCTGCTGGTTCCCTCCCCCCTTTTGCCGGTTCCCGCCGTGCAGGGCGGCGCGGTGGAAACCCTGCTGACCCACCTGCTGCGCGAAAACGAGCGCTGCGGCGAACTGGCGCTGTACTGCGCCTGCGTACCCGATGCCGCCGCCCAGGCTGCCGCCGCAAGCTGGCAGCACAACCATATGCTCTATCTGCCCGTACCGCCGGGTCACCGCCGCTGGCTGCCGCTCAACGCAGTGCA
>CAKTGD010000146.1 GCA_934561335.1 uncultured Oscillospiraceae bacterium | reverse complement strand
TCTCCACGATGTTGACGATCAGCAGGTTGGCGCCGTTGGCGATAGCGGTGTTGATCTGGTCGGTCTGCTGGGCCTGATTGCCGGCGCCGTCATAGTTGTTGTAGGTCACGCCCAGAGCCTTGAACTGCTCGTCCATGCAGTTGCGGACGCTGGAAATGTACACGTCAGAGAAGTCATAGTAGAACACGCCCACGTTCAGAGCGGAAGCGTCAGTGTCGCCGCCCTCGGGCTCCTTGTTGGTGTTGCCGCCGCAGCCGGCCAGCAGGCTCAGCATCATGATGGCAGCCAGAAGAATAGCAAGTGTCTTTTTCATCATAAATCCTCCTATAGAAAGTAAGTCTCGGTCAAGGCAATATGATCCCTGCCGACATGTATGTATTCTATCGGCTTTTCGCGCAAAAGGCGATAGAAAAATCTTCGTTGATATAGCAAAAAACTTCGCTGATACTGCCAAATTCTCACATCTTTTGTCCATTTCACCCCATGTTTCTTCCAAATGTTCCCATTTTCTTTGCAAAATCGAGAATATGCTACGGATTGTTTTCCCTGATAGGCTCGTTTTCATGTATGAACCATAAGCGGCTATCCCTCACTCTTTTTACAAAAATTCCCCTAAATACATCGCGCACAACTGTCCATTTTTTCTATTTCCCACAGTTGACATGGCCGCCTATCCCTTCTATAATGAGAAAAAATCGTTTTCGAGGGATTCATTTATGTTCGGTTTCACTTTTTATGCTTATTCCTATTACTTTACTATCTTTGGTAGTAAGGGTAATTTGTGATGCATAAAAAGAAGCCATACCAGGCAATTCGATGCGGCACAGTTATCCTGTGCCGCATCTTTTTTATTTATCCAAATCAACAATTTTAAAAAATACATGGAGGAAAATGCAATGATCGTCGTATTGAAAAACGGTGTGCGGGAAGAAAAACGCGACCAGCTCATTGATTGGCTGAAGGGCCAGGGGCTGGGCATCCACATCTCTCAGGGCGAATATCAGACCGTTCTGGGGCTGATCGGTGATACCACCCATGTTGATATGGATCTCATTGCCAGTCTGGATATTGTAGACTCCGTCAAGCGGGTCACCGAGCCGTTCAAATGCTGCAACCGCAAATTTCACCCGGAGGATACGGTTGTGGATGTCAGCGGTGTTAAGATCGGCGGCGGAAATTTCTGCATGATCGCCGGCCCCTGCTCTGTGGAATCCGAGGAACAGATCGTCTCCGTTGCAAAGTCCGTTAAGGCCGCCGGCGCCAATATGCTGCGCGGCGGCGCGTTCAAGCCCCGCACCTCTCCCTATGACTTTCAGGGTATGCAGGCCGATGGCATCGAACTGCTGAAGATTGCCCGCCGCGAGACCGGCCTGCCCATTGTGACTGAAATAATGGGCGTCAAGCATCTGCCCCTCTTTGAGGATGTGGACATGATTCAGGTGGGCGCCAGAAATATGCAGAACTTTGACCTGCTCAAGGAGCTGGGCAAGCTGCACCGTCCCATTCTGCTCAAGCGCGGCCTTGCCAGCACGTTGAAAGAGCTGCTGATGAGCGCCGAATACATTATGGCAGGCGGCAATGAGCAGGTCGTTCTTTGTGAGCGCGGCATCCGTACCTTTGATGACTATACCAGAAATACGCTGGATCTGGCGGCAGTTCCCATGCTGCGCGAGCTGACGCATCTGCCCATCATCGTCGATCCCAGCCATGCCACCGGAATTGCCCGGCTGGTGCCGCCCATGGCCCTGTCGGGAGCCACCTGCGGTGCGGACGGCCTGATTATCGAGGTACACAATGACCCTATGCACGCGCTGTGCGACGGAGCGCAGTCCCTGCGGCCCGAGGAATACGCCGCGCTGGCCAAAAAGGTACATTGCATCCGGGAGGTGATTGCAAAATGACAGTCGGTATTGTCGGGCTGGGCCTGATCGGCGGATCTTTTGCCAAGGCGTACAGCCAGGAGGGCCATACTGTGTTGGCGCTTGACATTGACCGTTCCGCCCTTGATTTCGCCATTGTCAGCGGCGCCGTATCCGGCGAGCTGACAGCGGACAATGCCGCCCGGTGCGACCTTGTGCTGATCGCCGTCACCCCCGAGGCCGGCTGCCGCGTGCTGGAGGCCTTTGCCCCTCACTTTGGCCGCAAGACGGTTGTCATCGACTGCTGCGGCACAAAGCGGCGCATCTGCTCCGTTGGCTTTCCCCTTGCGCAGCGTTGGGACTTCACCTATCTGGGCGGCCACCCTATGGCTGGCAAGCACCAGTCCGGCTTTAAATTTGCCGATGCTCACCTTTTCAAGGGCGCTCCCATGGTGATCGTGCCGCCCGTTTATGATGACATTGTGCTGCTGGGGCGGGTCAAGGAGCTGCTGGAACCGGCCCATTTCGGCCGCATCAGCGTCACCACCGCCGAGGAGCACGATGAGATCATCGCCTTTACCTCGCAGATGGCACACGTCATCTCCAATGCGTATATCAAAAGCCCCACCGCCCGCAAGCGTAAGGGTTTCTCCGCCGGCAGCTACCGGGATCTGACCCGTGTGGCATGGCTGAATCCCCCCATGTGGGCAGAGCTCTTTTTAGAAAATAAGGACCACCTTCTCCACGAGCTGGATCAGCTGATTGCCTCTCTCGGCGAATACCGCGCGGCCATAGCCAATGATGATCTCCCGCAGCTGACCCGCCTTTTGGATGATGGGCGGCGCATCAAGGCGGAGGTGGACGGCAGATAGCCCGCCAAGCCACGCACAAAACTTTGGATATCCCCCGCCGGGGCCGGGATTGACTTTCCCGCCTGTCCCTGCTATACTGTAGCGCATTGAGGGAGTAGTCGGCGCGGATCGCGCGCGGTATGCCAACATACTGGCAAACGCCTGGTATACCTTAATTGATGAGACTCATACAGTCGGGTCGGCCGTATGTGTCTCAAGTTAGCAAATGCTTACACGAGCGGATACAGCCGGTATCCGCTCATTTTTTTGATTGTGAGGAAATGGTCATGGGCTTGTTGGAATTGTTTTTGCTGGCGGTGGGGCTGAGTATGGACGCCTTCGCGGTGTCAGTATGTAAAGGGCTTGCCATGCAAAAGGTCACCTTCCGCAGCGCCGCCATATGCGGCGTGTGGTTCGGCAGCTTTCAGGCGCTGATGCCCTTCATCGGCTACCTGCTGGGCACAGGCTTTGAACGGTATATCAACGCCGTAGCGCCTTGGGTCGCCTTTGCGCTGTTGGCGCTGATCGGCGGCAATATGCTCCGCGAAGCACTCAGCAAAAATGAGGAGACCGCCTCCGCTGCGCTGGATGTAAAGACCATGTTCCTGATGGCCGTTGCCACCAGTATCGATGCGCTGGCCGCGGGTATCACCTTCGCCTGCGTTCCTGTCAGGATTCTGGCCGCCGGTCAGCTGGCCAATACCGCGGCGGCGGTCTGCCTCATCGGGGCTGTCACCTTTGCCCTCTCCTGCGTGGGCGTCAAGGCCGGGAGCGTATTCGGTACGCGCTATCAAGCCCGGGCAGCATTTACCGGCGGCATCATCCTGATTCTCATCGGCGTCAAGATTCTGCTGGCACATCTGGGCGTACTCTAACGCAAAAAAACAGGCATCCCGTCGGGATGCCTGTTTTTGTCAACTTTTTCAGTCAACGATATCTACAGAAACTTTGGCGCCTGTACGCTGGGCGTAGGAGCGCACCACGGTGCGGATCTCCTTGGCAATGCGGCCCTGACGGCCGATCACCTTGCCCATATCCTCGGGGGCAACGCGCAGCTCCAGCGTCAGCTCGTCGCCGT